>CALUZL010000001.1 GCA_944325295.1 uncultured Erysipelotrichaceae bacterium
TCAAGATCTCGAGACCTATTTTTTGAAAGTTGCAGGAGGTGAAAGCGATGTTTAAGATATTTAAAGCTGAGCTTTTTAAATGCCGTCATAATATGTCATTTTTCTTGTCGCTATTGGCATCTGTACCACTAGGAGTCCTGTATACGGTCATCTGTGAGCTGGACAAGACTTTGTCGATGGCAGAGATACTGAGCGGTGTCGTTTCTTACTACAACATCTTCTTTATTGTCATGATCGCTATGTATGTCACAAACGACTATGAAAAAGGAACGATCAAAGCCATAATGGCCAGCGGCGCAAGCAAGTCTAAGATTTATTTCGGAAGGCTTTTGGTATCGATATTTATATCAGAGATCATGTTTATATTGGCTTTCATCGGTGCTTATGTCTGGTGTGTATTTAAAGACATCCCAATGATTTCGTCGTCGATGCCATGGACTATTACCCAGTTTGCTGAAAGTGTCGGTGTGCAGATGCTCATAGTAGCTATTTATGCCATGATCGGTTATTTTATATCAGTATTGGCTAAAAAGCAGATCCCGGCCATGATCATCTCGATAGTCGTTATCAATTTTGAACCGTTGGCTATTGGTAAATTAAGTGAATTGCTCGGTAAAGACCTTTCGATATTGAATTTCATGTCAATGATCGAACAGATCGAAATGCTCAATCTTTCGGGAAAAGTGCTTATCGGAACAGGTATTTTTGCACTTGTAGTCTTTGTGGCAACTTTCGTTATCGGTACGGCTGTGTTTAAACATCGTGACGTTTAAAAGTGAAGCGAGTTGACACTTTTATTATTACATCCTTTCCAGACATCATCTGATGTCTGGTTTTTGTATACTGTATTCACGTTAGGCAATGGATGACCTTGCAACAAAGAATAGGGATTGATATATTATGAGTATGAAGGTTTTAGTCTCTGATCTCGATGGTACATTCTATCCTAAAAAAGGAGAGGACTATGATGTGATCTTAGCTTTGAATATCGAAGCGGCGAAGAGATGGCTCAAGGCAGGTAACACCTTTGTCATAGCCAGTGCCAGAGGTCTAAACCATTACCAAAAGATCAGTGGTCTTATCGGGACAGATATCAACTACATCGGCTGCAATGGAGCCGAGATACGCTTTGAAAATGGAAAAGAACTTTTCAGCTATATCGATCCCAAGATCTTAAAAGCGATCATCACTTTTTTCGATAAAAATGACATCAACGCTAATGTGGCATTTGGTACTGGCGATAAATGGATCTTTTCCAAAAGGGATCGCTATCCCTTAGATCACGATGATAAACTGCTAGAGCTGATCGACGGCTTTATCGAAGAGATGGAAATAGCTGATGTCAAGACGACGAAAGTGCAGATCTTTTTGCCTCAGGAAATAAGGGATGAAGTCTTAAAGATGATCATTGATTTAAATTTGGATATCGATATCACTGCCTCGGACAGTGACTTGATCGAGATTGGACCAAAGGGCATTTCAAAAGCCAGCGGTCTTATAGAGCTTGTCACGTATTATGGTATTCCAGCAAAGGAGTTTATCGTCGTCGGTGATTCTTTAAACGATATCACGATGTTTAAGATGTCAAAGCACAGTTATTGTTTGATTGATGGCGAAGAAGCAGCGAAAAGAGAAGCTTCAAAGATCATCAAAAACTTTAAAGAAGTTATCGATAGCGAACTTGCCCTTTTGTGATCGCAAGAGGGTTTTGTGCTAAAATACTCTTGTTTATGAGATATGAGATCGCAATCGTCGACGATGAGAAGATCCAAAGGGCGGGTCTTGTCATGTACCTTGAAAGCTGGGCTTCAAAAAGGGACATCACCATTCAGATCAGTGAATTTACAAGTGGTGAGGGTTTTGTTTTTGCGATGGTGGAAAAACCCTTTGATATCGTCATCTTGGATATTGAAATGCCCGGACTTGACGGCATAGCTACTGCCAAAAGGATCCGCAAGAAAGACAAGCGCTCCCAGATAATATTTGTCACCGGTTATAGTGAATACATCGCTTTTGGCTATGATGTCGAAGCATTAAACTATCTGATCAAGCCCGTCGTTGAAGAAAAGCTCGCTTCAGTCTTGGATAAGGCGATCGATAAACTCCATAAAAAAAGCCATTATCTGACGCTCAAAAACGAGGGTGAGGTCTTTCTTATACCGCTTGAGACGATAAGGTATTTTGAGGTCAGCGGCAACTATACGACGATCCATGCCGACAAAGACTACATGATCAAAAGGACGCTTTCGACTTTTGAAGCTGAACTTGATGACTCGTTTATCAAGATCTCGCGCTCATACATCGTCGCCCTAAAAGAGATCAAAAGGGTGACGCGCAAAGAGCTGACGCTAAAAGATGACACGACTATAAGATTGCCCCGTGGCGCTTATGACAAGGTGAGTCGGGCTATCATCGAGAGGTTATGATATGGGTATTTTTAATAGAGATACAAAAAAGTTATTGAACTATCAAAACGAGCTCATCGAGACTCATTTTGAAGAAGTTAAGAATATGTATGACAAGATGCGCACCTGGCGCCACGACTTCAAAAATCATATCCAAGCCCTTAAGATCTTGGCGGCACAAGCTGATATTGAGGGGATCGAGAACTATCTTTCGCGCTTGGAAGATGACTTGTGCTCGATGGAGCTTAAAGTCAAGACGGGAAACCGCATGGCTGATGCGATCATCAACTCCAAGATCTCTTTAGCTGATGCCAAAGGTATCAAGACAAGTGTCGATGCCAACATACCGATCGAACTTAGGATCGCTGATGTCGATCTGTGTGTGATAATCGGCAATCTTTTTGATAATGCGATCGAAGCCAGTTTAAAGCTTGACCCCAAAGAGCGGATGATCCGAGTGTACATGGACATGAAAGGGGAACAGCTATACATATCCTTCACCAACCTGACGGCCTTTAAAAAACGCAAGATCTTAAATACCGACAAGGGCCAAGACCACGGACTGGGCCTTAAGAGTATCGATCGGATTGTGGAAAGCTATGGCGGTTATATCGCTCGCAACAACGAAGATGGCGCTTTTACAACTGAGATCTTACTGTCGCAAAAATGACGATCGGTCACCGAATAATGACGATCCGTCACTTTTTTTGGACGCTTTTTCTGATGTGATCTAGGATAAGGGCGGAGGAAAGATATGAAGAGATACAACATTTTTGACAGTTTGACTTTTATGATCAAAGAAGCCTACAAGCGTCATAAGATCATTCTGGTCTTTTGTGTTTTACTGGTAATAACTCAGGTCTTTAACTATCTCATTCAACTGTACACCGTACCAAAGATCATCGCCGTTTTAGAGACCACTGTTAATTTTTGGGACTTGCTAAGGGTGATATGCGGCTTTGGCATAGCGCTTTTTTTAGTCACGGCACTTGATGGTTACATAAACGAAAACACTCTTTATACCCGTGTTGATCTCAGGACCTATATCATCGCCCAGATCAACACCAAAGTCGCCAAGACTTCATACATCAATACGCTCAAAACGGATTTTCTCGACAAGCGGGAAAAAGCTATGGAGACCTGTTCGGGCAATAACCGACCGGCCGAAGCGATCTGGAGGACACTCGTCGCGCTTTTGGTCGATGTGATCTTGCTTGTGATATACAGTGTTGTCATAAGCGAGCTTGGGATCTTTGTGATCGCCGTTGTAACTATCACCTCTATTGTTGCCTATTTTATTGAAGCCAGACTTACGCGTTGGGCAATCGATAATCGTGAGATCGATCAAAAGAATGACAATCATCTGCACTATTTGCGAAATGTTGAGACCGATCGAAGCTATGCCAAAGATATTCGGATCTTTGGCATGGTCAAATGGCTTGATGATATCTGGGATGGCTTCTTAAAGACTTATGAGGCATTTCATGCCAAAAAGGAGAAACGCTATCTTTTGGCCAATGTCGCCAGTGTCCTTTTAGTGCTCCTTCAAAACATCATCGTCTATGGCATCTTGCTTGAAAGGGTGTTTAGGGGCGATATCGATGTTGCGACCTTCCTTTTATATTTCAATGCGCTCAGCTCTCTTTCTTTATTTGCCACTACCTTTTTAAAAGATGCCAGCAAGCTCAAAAGAGAATGCGTCGATATCATAACGATCTTGGAGGTCCTCAATTATCCTGAGCCCTACCGGTTTGCTGATGGCGCCAAGACCCCAGAGTTCAAAGACATCACGATCGAGCTCAAAGACGTCTCTTATCGCTATCCGAATGCTGACAAAGAGGTCCTGTCTCATATCGATCTCACCTTGCATCCGCACGAAAAGTTAGCGATCGTCGGGGTCAATGGCGCCGGCAAGACGACCCTTATCAAGATCTTGTGCGGGCTTTTGGATCCGACCCAAGGTCAGGTCTTATTGAATGGCGAAGATATCAGAAAATATGATCGACGCCTTTACTATGAGCTTTTCAGCACGATCTTTCAGGATATCGAATTCTTTGAAGAAAGCTTCAGAGTCAATATCACCAATACAATGGATTCAACTGACGACGAAAAGATCATATGGGCTTTAAAGCGCGCCGGTCTATACGATAAGATTAATTAGCTCAAAGGCGGCATCGATGCCCAATACGGCCGTCAGGGCTATAAAGAGGGCGTTATGCTCTCGGGCGGGGAGATGCAAAAGTTGGCCTTGGCACGCGCTCTTTACAAAAATGGTCCCGTCCTTATCTTGGATGAGCCCACGGCGGCGCTAGACCCTTTGGCTGAGCGGGCGATTTATGAAAAGTACAGCGAATTGACCGATGACAGATCATCGATCTTCATATCGCACCGACTGGCTTCTACCCGTTTTTGTGATCGCATCATTCTGCTTGCGGATAATAAGATCAAAGAGGAAGGAGATCATGACGCGCTCATGGCAAAAGGAGGCCTTTATAAAGAGATGTTCGCTATGCAAAGTAAGTACTACAAGGATGGTGATGAAGATGAAAGATGTTAAGTTGACCCTAAGGGCCTGGCGTCTGCTTTTTAAGGTCGCACCGCTTTACATGACGGTGGTGATCGCCAGCACGTTTTTTAATGCGGCAAGTCCCTATGTCACGATCTACTTCAGTGCGCGGCTCCTTGACGCCCTTTATAGTTTTCAAAGCGATCTGATCGTAAAGGAGATGGTGATCTTTATCGCGATGGAAGCCGTCATTAAACTCTTGTGTTTTATCTTTTTGAGACTACGCGATTATCAGGATGAGACGATCTATTATCGCATCCAGAAGATCTACAGCGACAAGATGATGGCTTTGGACTATGAAGATGTCGACGATCAAAACATCAGCGCGCTATACAGCGATATCATCGAGAACCAAAGGGTCAGCGGTTATGGTCTTTTGGTAGCCTGTTCGACTTTTGAAGATCTTTTCAAAGCTCTTTTTGCGATCGGCATCGGTATCGTCTTGTCGGTGAGCCTTTTTACAAAGAAAGTGGTCGATCCATCCTTTGCCTTTTTGGATCACCCTTATATGATCGTTTTGATCACTGCTTCGATGTTTACGGTAGCGATGCTTGTGAGCTATTTTGCCAACAAGATCCAAGCCTATTGGGCCGATTATGCCAAAAACGGGATCAGTACCTTTGGCAATCGCTACTTTATGTTCTTTATGAATTTTGCAAATGCGAAGACGGCGCCGGATATTCGCCTTTATGGGCAAGACAGAGTCTTGGGCCCGGTGTTTGAGCAAGAGTCAGCAGCTTTTGGTCCCCATTCGCCCGTTGCTAAGGCTTCAAAAGGGATCTTGGGCTTTTATACAGTCGCCTCGATCTTTATGTCTTCGCTGCTTTCGATTATCATCTATATCTACGTCGCTTTAAAGACCTATGCCAAAGCGTTTGCGATCGGTTCGATGACGCGCTACATCGGTGCGATCACCAAGATCTTTTTAGGCCTTTCCGATCTCATAAGTGTCCTTGGTGAGCTAAAAGCCAATGCTCCTTTTTTAGAGGTCGTCTATACTTTTCTCGATATCCCGTCAAAGAAGTATCAGGGCTCTCTGACCACCGAAAAACGCCAAGACAGCGACTATGAAGTTGAATTTAAAAACGTCTCTTTTAAGTATCCCAATACCGATGTCTACGTTTTAAAGAATATCAACATCCGTTTTAAAGTCGGAAGCAAGTTAGCTATCGTTGGCAAAAACGGCAGCGGTAAGACGACTTTCATCAAACTTTTGTGTCGTCTTTATGACCCCAGTGAGGGTCAGATCCTTTTAAACGGCATCGATATTAAGAAGTATCGTTATGATGAATACATGGATATCTTTTCGATCGTCTTTCAAGACTACAGACTGTTTTCCTTCTCGCTGAAAGAAAATGTCGCCGTAAACAAGAAGATTGATGAAAAGAAAGTGATCGATAGTCTTTGTAAAGCCGGCTTTGATCTTGACAAGATGAAAGATGGCATCGATACCTATCTCTATAAAGATATTGACGAAGATGGCGTCATGGTCTCAGGAGGCGAAGCCCAAAAGATCGCGATCGCCAGAGCCCTATACAAAGACGCTCCGTTTGTCATTTTAGATGAGCCCACAGCAGCCCTAGATCCGATCTCCGAGTCAGAGATCTATGAGCACCTCAACGAGCTCATTGAAGACAAGACGGCCGTCTTCATCAGTCATCGGCTCTCATCGTGCAAGTTCTGTGATGAGATAGCGGTATTTGACGATGGCAAGATCAAAGAATTTGGGACCCATGGCGAGTTGCTTAAAAACGGCGGTCTTTACAAAACGATGTGGGATGCTCAAGCCGATTATTACCGATAGATCATTTATTCGTCTTTATGAGATGCTTCTTTAAAAGGTCGCGATTTACAAATAAGGTCACGACAGCTCCAATTATCGCATAAAGTGACCAGAAAGTATAAAAGTAAGAGACGATAGCGTTATATTCGATTAAAGCTTCTTCGTAGAGCTTTGAGTAAGGACTGAGGTTTTGGATGTAGGTATTGATAGAGGGATACAGTGGGAAATCGTACCAGGTGTTTGGATTATCGCTCAATATCAAAACGAATACTAAAGAGATGATAAAGAAAAGGATGATCCAGATGTTTATTGACCAATAGATCTGGCTGGCCCGCCTTCGGCTTGAAGGTTCACCGATGACTAGACCCAAAAAATAAAGAGTCAGGGAAATGACCATTAAAACTAAGGGTAAAAGCCAGTGCAAGAAAAAGAGTCCAAGGACGTATCTGAAGTTATTGAAGGTCGTGATCGTGAAGACTAGGGCAATGACGTTTACAGCGGTGGCGATGATCGTGAAGACTAAAGCGTCGACCTTCTTTTTCGGTTTCGTGTTTGATGGCGCTTTTTCACCTTTGATGAGGTAGTCTAAAGATACATCAAAGATCGCACTTAAAGCGATGATCTTATCAAGGTCGGGTGTGGCGGCCATGCTTTCCCATTTGGACACAGCTTGCCTTGAGACGCCGATCCTTGCTGCCAACTCTTCTTGAGATAAGCCCTTCTTTTTGCGCTCGATCAATATGCGCTCATTTATACTGCTCATATCTGATATCTCCTTCAGTTTGATTATAAGGTCTCGGATAAAGATCATAAACCATTTGCGGCTTGAATCTTGTAAACCGGCGGTTGCGTATAGTTGCGTAGGTTAAAGATCTAAAAAGCCTTTATTGTAAGAGCTGAATTTGCGGATTATAATCTTATTATAAATCGCTTACCGAGCGGAAAGGAGAACAGCATGTTAAGCAAAAGAAGAGAAAAATGTCTAAAAGCGGTCAGGGAAAAAGGCTATGACGGTGTCCTTTTTGCCCTAGGTCCTAATTTCCAATACCTGTCAGAATCACATAGTTGTCTGTGGCAGCGAAATGCGATGAACACTTTTGCCAAGATCTCCGGCGCTTCGATCATGCCGGAGGCTCTCGTCTTTATGGACAGTGAAGGTCAGACGACGATACTGAGCATTCCTAAGCACAAAGATACTTTGAATTCGCTTTTAAATGAAGTCACAGTAAGCTATATGGATCAGTTTGAAGATGAACTATCGCACATCGTCACCGGCAAAAAGATCGGTATAAGCAGAGAGTGTGACAAGTGGCTCAAAGAAGTGCTTCACAATATCGATCCGGATATCGAAGTCTTTGATGCCGATACTTTATTTGAAGATCTAAGGCGCATCAAAGATGAATCTGAGATCGCCCACATGCGAAAACTCGCCAAGTTTACCGATGATGCGGTCATGTATGTCTGCAAGCACTTGAAACCGGGTATGACGATGTTTGAGGCGGAGCGCATGATCGTCGATTACGGTCTCATGCACGGCATGCAGGATCTGTCTTTTTCACCGACTTGTGGGTTTAAGACTCGAAACACACCAAACGCCCAAAACATCGAACCTTTTGAAAATGAGAGAAGCTTAGTTGAAGGCACGATGATCGCCTTTGATATCGGTTATATGGATCAGGGATATTGTTCCGACTGGGGACGCACGGTATATTATGGAAAAGCACCGGAACTAGTCAAAAAAGGTTACGAAGCCCTGCAGGCAGCGCAAGTCTACATGGTCTCAAAGATCGAACCGCACAAGACCCGTTTTGGCGATCTTTACGGCTACATCTGTGACAAGTGTGAAGAGCTTGGCTATTATGACTACTTGCGCTTTAAAAGAGAAGAAGAGGGTGGAAACGGTCATCACATCGGCACAGAGACCCATGAGATGCCCTGGCTTAAAAACGATGTCGATCTGATCTTGGAGCCGGGCATGATCTTTTGCAGCGAGCCGAAGATGTTCTTTAAGAATGAAGGTTATATGCGTGTCGAAGATATGATCTTGGTGACTCAAGACGGTGCTGAGTTTTTGACCATTTTCCCAAGAGATCTCTTTGAGATCGATTTTGCCAAAAACCTTTGATAAAAAAAGAAAACGAAAGATGAAAAAGGATGGAAAAATGTTTAGCACCATCCTTTTTAAGTTTAAGCCCCGATGTGAACGATCATCGCCTATGGTATAATTATTAAAAGGAGATATATCTATGGATAGCAAGAAATTATCAAAGGATCTATTCTATCTGTTTGTCTTGTCGGTCGTTGCCACTGTGGCAAATATCCTTACAAGCGATCAGGTATCAGAATCACTCCCGGCTTTGAGCAATATCGGGAATGTGGCCACTTTAGTGTGCAGTATCATCTATATATTCCTATTGTGGAGCTTGTCGAATTTTAGTGGCTATTATAAAAAGGCGGCTATATGGAAGATTTTGACTATTTTGATCGACGTCATCTTAGTATCAGGGATCATTGGCCTTTTCTTTGCCTATAGCAGCAGCTTATCACACCACAGTTCATTTGACAGTGTACTCGGTGGACTGGCTGCTTCGGTTGGCTTTGCGGGCGTGCTTGCCATTGTCGCGTCGATCTTATTGCTCATCTTTGGGTTATGTGCTACGCGCAATGAATATAAAGCTCATGGTGAAGTGATGATACCATATGACAGCTCATATGAGCCAAAGTGGCATAAACTATGGAAGTACACGGTATGGTCGACTATCGCAATGATCGTCGCCTTAGTCGTCATGATCTTAGCGCTATTTTCAAAAGGCTGGGGCTTGATAAGTCTTGGTACAGCGGTCGTGATGCTGGCGGGAATCGCGATGCTTGTGACATCGATCTATAAGCTCATCTATCTTTACCGTATGAGCAAGATCATTGAAAATGCCGGCAGCGTCAGTGAGCAAATAGTGAGCGATCAAGACTTAAAATGACCACTAAAGGTATCAAAGATAGATATCTCATACTGCTGATCATGGCCGTATTAATGCCACTTATCAGCTTTCTGGCGATCAGGATAGATGAACTCATCTACCTTGACTTTGCCATTAGGGTCGGCTATTGTATCGTCCTTTTCAGTCTTTGTAAGCTCAACAGGGATATGGGCATCGTTTCGATCTTTAAGCTCATCGGTGCTATGGCTTTTATTGCACCTTTTGCCCTGACAGCTTTAAAAACGGGTGATGAGACCGGCAGCATGCTGTATGTGCTTGACAGCTTCTTTGGCGTGCTTGGCGGCATCATCTTGGCTTTGGGCCTTGCCCTGATCGGCTTTATCGGTGACATCTTAGAGTATTTGACCCAAGCCAAGATCGTTGAGGGTCGTGACGATAAGCTTTCCAAAGGTTGGAAGAGTTTATTATTTTGGCAGGGAATCCCACTTATCTTCCTTCTAGTTTGCACTATCTTCTTTTCGGGTCTTTATCAGCTCGTTTTAGTGATCGCTGCTTACTATATCGCCACCTACCTTTATCTCATCGTCAAGATCTATTATCTTTTTAAGACTTATCACCTGTTTAAAAGGTCAGCTGAGGACCTTTGATACGCTGAGGTATCTATGTTAAACGAATCTTTAAAGGGTAAATCCAAATACTTAAAGATAGCCATCTTCATTGTCGTCTTTGGCGTTTTGATCTTTGGTACAGTCGATCTTTTATTTGCTCACTTTAAAAAGGAAGCGCGCAAAAGTGAAGAGTTTGTTGAAGTTTGGAAGTTCTATAGATACGATGACAATACCGGCAAGATAGAAGATATCGGCTCTTATGACGTCAGCTATCATCCCGATGAGGCCAAAAGCGATGATACTATAAAAGAGGGTTATGTCCTGATCGAGGGTCACAATATCGCTCTTAACGGTGATAGCGTATATGACAAACATCTTGAATTTTGTGAGTTCATGTCCTGTGTCTACATCTATGATGAAAGCAGTGTTTCCTATGTCGGGATCAGCCCTTACAATATCGAATATGACAATCTCATCCCTGAATACATCTTCACATCTAAAAGTGTCGCGCCCAATAAGCCTTAAAGACGCAAGTTAAAGAAAGAGACTTTTGATATTGCTTGAAGGGGCGATAAACGCTTATAATTAACCAGGTTTAAAGGGGTCATATAGGGGAGGAAAAGGCATGTCTGCTTTTTTTAAAAAGAATAGAGAACCTGATAAAAGGGTAAGAGTCATCGAACTTGGAGCTTTGGCATTGCTTATAATTGCTTCGATTTTTGCCTATGGTATCGGCCTTGATCGGGTCAATGCTTCTGTCGGCGAACTTGAATACGTTCAAAGTGTGATCATGCAGCGCGAAGATGCTGAGGCGTGTGATGGCGAAGAGCTGAGCGTTTGTGAAGTGACGTATTCTTCTGATGAGGGGTCACTTACCGTTTTATATCCTTACCAGGAATATAGCGAACTTGACGACAGCGAACTTTTAGCCTACAAGTATTTGGCACAAGATGGCCAAGTCCTTTTCTTTGATCACAAAGATGTGAGTATTGCTGAAGCCCAGAAGAGCTACAGTGCGATCATGGCCGATTCAATGATGGCGGTCTTCAACTTTGCTAATGCGGCAATGATACTGGCGATCTCGCTTGCGGTAATGTACCTTTTTGGCAAGCAGTTTACGACTTATGAAAAGTGCTGGTTTTTAAGCATCATGGTCTTGGCGATGATCTTTTCGGTCGTCTTTCCGGAAGAGAGTGCCAATGGCGTTAGCGGGATCATCATCATGTGGCTTTACTTGCTTGACACCTTCTTGAATATCCTGTGTGAACTTTTGATTTCAAAACAATCCCGTTACAATTTCTTGGTATCGGTATTTGTCGAGATCGTCGAGATCGTGATCTCACTGGTCTTGATGTATCGCTTTGCCACTTTGGCCGTGACCCTATTCTTCTGGTTACCGATCGACATCATCAGCTTTGTCAACTGGTCTAAACACAAAGATGCCAATGAAGACGAGCTCACGGTCGTAAGAAGACTTAAAGGCTGGCAAGAGGTCTTAGTCATCATCGGTATCATCGTCTGGACGATCGGTATCGGCTATCTCATCAGCGGTCTTGATATCGCGACGGATTTTTATAGCGACCATGTCTTAGAGACAGCTATCATCTACATCGATGCCTGTGCTTCAGCGGTGGGGATCGCCAACGGGCTATTCATCTTCTTTCGCTTTCGTGAGCAGTGGATCGCCTGGTATATCTGTTCGGCTTTAGAGGCGATCATCAATATCCTCTCCGGCCAGTATGTCTTGCTCATACTGAAACTTGGGTACTTCACCAACACGACCTACGGCTATATCAAATGGACTAAGTATATAAAGAGCCATAATGTCGACCAAAAGGAGCTGACGATCTTTTAATCGACTTGTGGTTGTCGTTATAAATTGTTAAAATTATTAGGTAATAAAGATAAAGGAGTATAAAAATGGCAATTGCAGCAGGAGATTTCAGAACAGGTTTGACTCTGATCGTCGATGACGATCCATGGCAGGTATTGGATTTTCAACATGTAAAGCCCGGTAAAGGTGCTGCTATCTTGAAGACCAAGATGAAGAATTTGAAGACCGGCAGTGTTCAAGAGCGCAACTTCAACGCTTCGACTAAATTTGAACAGGCCAATATCTCAAAAAAGGCTGCCCAGTATTCATATTCAGCAGATTCGGTCTACTATTTCATGGATTTAGAGACCTATGATACTTATGAACTAAATGAAGATCAGATCGGCTTCAACAAGTATTTCATCGTTGAAGGCTCAGAGGTGAACCTGATGTTTTTTGACGGGATGTTGCTTTCGGTATCGGTTCCGGAAAAAGTCGAACTAACCGTTACCGAGACGGATGCCGCAATCAAAGGTGCACCATCAAACCAGACCAAAGATGCGATCACGGAAACAGGACTTAAACTGCGTGTCCCGCAATTTATCGAACCGGGCGAAAAGATCGTCGTCTTTTCCGCTGACGGCAAGTATTCAGGAAGAGCTTAAAAGCTCTTTTTCAATTGTATGAGGAAGGTTGCTTTAGTGACCGGTGGCGCCAGGGGGATCGGTGGCGCTATCGTAGAAGAACTCGCTAAGATGGGTATCGATGTCGTCATCAACTATTTGACTTCAAAGGAAGCGGCTGAAAAACTAAAAGCGAAGATCGAAAAAGAGTATGGTGTAAGATGTCTTACTTATAAATGCGATGTCAGCAAGGAAGCTGAGGTCGATAAGATGGTCGAATTTATTGAAAGCGAACTCGGCAGTGTCGATATCTTAGTAAACAATGCCGCGATCGATCTTTCAAACCTCTTTCATCTCAAGACGGCACAAGAGTTTCGCAAGACCTTTGATGTCAATGTCGTCGGGGCTTTTATCTGTGCTAAAAGAGTTTATCGCAACATGTTAAAAAAAGAGTATGGCCGCATCATAAACATCGCATCGACAAACGGTATAAATACTTACTATCCGATGTGTATCGACTACGACGCCTCAAAGGCGGCCCTGATCACTCTGACGCACGATCTGGCTTTTGAGTTTGCTCCGTATATCAATGTCAACTGTATCGCTCCGGGCTTTATCGGAACAGAAAAGGAGCTCGAGGGCTATGACGAAGAATTTTTGAAGAGTGAAACCGAAAAGATAATGAAAAAAAGATATGGCGATCCCCAAGAAGTGGCTTATCTTGTCGCCTTTTTGGTAAGTGAAAAGGCAGACTTCATAAACAACACCGTCATTCGGATCGATGGCGGCCAGATGGGAAGTGCCCTGTAAGTGAAAAAACGCCCGGTGGGTGTTTTTAGTTTTTAAGATTTGAAAGTGCTAATAAGATCGAAAGCTTGCCATACTCTAAAGTCAAACCGCCCTGCATATAGAGCCGGTATGGTTCGATGACGGGTGCGTCGGCACTCAGTTCGATCGTACTGCCTTGTGTGAAACTGCCGGCAGCCATGACTTCATTGAAAGGATATCCGGGCATTGGTGCACTCATCACTTTGACAAACGAATCGATCGGGCTTGACGATTGGATGCCTTGGGTAAAGGCGGTGAGTCTTTCCTCATCTTTTAATTCCAGAGTTTGGATGATATCGGTTCGTTTTTCGTCATATCTCGGAAAGACTTTGTCATAGCCGAGCTTTTCGAGCATATAGGCCGCAAACACGACTGTCTTTAAGGCATTGCGGACAGCGTTTGGCGCCATGAAGATACCTTTGAAGAAACTCAGGTTCTGATTAAAGTTGGCACCGAGATCCTTGCCGATCCCCGGGGCAGTGAGCCTTTCGGCGACCATGTGGATGAGATCTTTTCTGCCGCCGATATAACCGCCTGTCGCAGCGATGCCGCCACCGAGGTTTTTCATGAGTGAACCGATGACGATATCTGCTCCGACATGGCCCGGTTCCATCCTTTCGACAAGTTCGCCATAACAGTTGTCGACAGCGATGATGACATCTTTATCGACGCTGCGGATTGTTTTGATGATTGCAGCGATCTTGGCGATTGACAGGGAATCACGATCGGCATACCCGCGTGACCTTTGGATCTCAATGACCTTTATCGGTCCTTCTTTAAGTCTTTTAATGATCGCCGGTCCATCAAAATCGTTATCGACCAGATCGATCTGTTCGTATTTGACGCCATGGGCTTTTAATGATTGGCTGGAGTCGCCATATATCCCGATCATCTCTTGCAGAGAATCATAAGGAGTGCCGTTTATCGATAAGAGGACGTCACCGTTTTTCAAAAGAGCGCTGAGGGCCAAGTAGATGGCATTGGTACCGCTCATGATCTGCGGCCTTACCAGTGCATCTTCACAACCCAGCACTCTGGCGAAGATCCTTTCGAGTTTGTCACGTCCTTCGTCATAGTTTCCATAGCCGTTGATATCGGCAAAATCACTGTAGGAAACCCGGTTTTCGATAAAAGCTTGTAAGACACGGTCTGAATTGTACAGGCAGATATCATCGATATCGTCATAGATCGCTTTTAAAGCTTCGTTTGCCTCATCGGCAAGTTTCAGCAGATCTTTATTTACTGAATCTAAAATCATCACATTCCTCCGAAAATCACAGTGCTATTATAATACTAAAGAATCCGGAATTTCTAAAGCTTTAAAAGGACATAAAAAAACGCGGGCACTGTCCGCGTTTGGAACTTAGTTTTCGATATCCTTGTAGAAATCTTTGAACTTCTTGGCAAGATATAAGGTCACATAGAGATCGGAGATACCACTATAGATAAGACCGATACCGATGATCATAAACATTACACTGGCAGCGCCAAAGGGATCAAAGAGGATGACGATACCGAAGATGATGTCAATTATAGCCAAGATGATGTAGAGCAATGAATCCTTATAACCTAACCTCTTGGCATCGATACCGTCTTGAAGCTTTGAGAAACCGCTGAACAAGACAGCTATACCGAGGATCAAAGGTATAAGTGAGATAAAGAAGGTCGGTTTAAAAAGGATCAGGATACCGAGCGTCATGACGACGATCCCGATGAGGAAATCATTGCGATAATAACTCTCTTTGAGATCCATCGTAAAGTAGCGGATGATACTGAAAAGACCGCCGACACAAGCAGTGATGCCGATCATCGTCACTAAGACGCTAAGCGATAAGGTTGGAAACAGTAAAAGTAAGATACCCAAGATGATCATTAAGATACTGCTGATGATGCTGTTCCACTTTAAATCTTTTAAAAATTGCATATAATTCTCCTAAAGCTGATGCTTTTTTGGCTGGAATGTTTTTTGGACATTTGAGCAAGCCGTTTTGATAAACGACTTATAAGATCTCTCTTACCTGACTTCACTATAGCACTTTAAAAGATTAATACAATGAATATGCTCGTCGTGTTTTTCCATTGGTGCATATACATTCGGTAGCGGTACGATTATAATTAAATAAAGGGAGGAATTCCGCTATGAAAAAGATAATTATGGTTTTATTTGTGGTGATGCTGGTACTTACGGGGTGCAGCAGTAAAGAAGAAAAGAAAGAAGGCACCGAAGAGATAATCTTGGCGACGACGACCAGCACCAAAGACAGTGGTCTTTTAGATGCGATCTTGCCGGTATTTGAAAAGGAGAGCGGTTATACGGTCTCTGTCGTCTCCGTTGGCAGTGGCGAGGCGATGAAGATGGGCGAAAACGGTGAGGCCGATGTCTTACTAGTGCACTCACCGGCTGCTGAGCAAGCGTTTGTCCAAGGCGGTCACGCTGATGAAAACGGCAGAGCCGATGTCATGTATAACGATTATGTCATCGTCGGACCAAAGAGCGATCCGGCATCAGTCTCAGAAGATTACAGCGCCGATGCGCTTTTAGCTTTTAAGGCGATCTATGATTCGGCTTCACTTTTCATCTCCAGAGCTGATGAATCGGGAACACATAAAAAGGAATTGGAGATCTGGGAGGCTTGCGGCATAAGTCCTGAAGGTGACAGTTACATTGAAGCAGCCGATGGTATGGGCGCGGTCTTACAGATGGCTGATGAAGAGTTGGCCTATACGCTCTCAGACAGAGCGACCTGGCTCAATGTCGGCTTAGATGAAGATCTCATGATCGTATGTGAAAACGATCCCTCGGGCATCCTTTATAACCAATACGGCGTGATCTGTGTCGATCCGCAAAAGAATGAAAATATCAATCACCAAGGAGCTTTGGCTTTCCGTGATTGGATTCTTTCCGATGCAACCCAAGAGCTGATCGGATCTTATGGTGTTGAGGATTACGGCATGGCGCTTTTTGTGCCTAACGCAAAATAATCTATGGATATAATCTTTTCGGGTATCAAGGAAGCTTTAGTACTCATATTCAGCTTTGACGCTGAATTGTTTGAAGTTGTCTTTTTGTCGCTTCGCGTCTCTTTTAGTGCGCTTTTGATCGCCGGCTTTATAGCTGTCCCACTATCATTTGTGCTCGCCCGAAAAGAATTTCGTTTAAAGGGTCTTTTGTTGCGGCTGATATATACTTTCATGGGTATGCCGCCGGTCTTGTGCGGACTTTTGTTGTATCTGATATTCATGCGGCGAGGACCCTTTGGGTTTTTGGGACTCAATTATTCCGTGACGATCATGATCATCGCCCAGACCCTTTTGATCATTCCGATAATGATGGGCACACTGATCGAAGCCATCAGCAAAAAACAAGTAGTGATCAAAAATCTGGCCTATACGCTCGGAGCCGATAAAAGACAGACTTTCATCTTGCTATTGAGGGAATTGCGCTTTTCGATATATCTGGCCTTTGTCATGGGTCTTTCACGTGCTTTGAGTGAAGTGGGGGCAGTGATGGTCGTCGGCGGCAATATTAAGGGCAAGACCAGAGTCATGACGACTTACATCTCTGAGCTTAAAGGCATGGGTGATTTTGAAAGGGCGATCGCTACCGGAATGATCTTACTTTTGATCGCTTTTTTGACTAATACCATCTTCTATCATCTGCAAAGGAGGATAGAAAGTGGCCATTAAAATCAAGGATCTGACAAAGGTATACGGTACAAAAGAAGTCTTGAAGATCACTGATCTGACCTTTAAAGATGAGCGGATAACGGCGATCGTCGGTCCAAATGGTGCCGGCAAATCAACGCTTTTGGGCATCATCGCCAAGACTTTGACTAAGACCGGCGGTGATGTCGACCTTGGCGGCATCAGCCAAAGAGAGATGACGCTTTTGTTTCAGGAAGTGTATCTTTTAGAGGGCCGTGTCTTTGACAATATCGCATATCCGCTCAAACTTCGCGCCATCGCTAAAGATGAGCGTCGCGCAAGAGTTGAAAAGATCGCCTCTGAATTGAGCATCGACTATCTTGAAAAAAGCGTACATGCCCTATCTAAAGGCGAAAAAGCGAAAGTAGCGATCGCCAGAGCACTGGTCTTTGAGCCGCGACTTTTGCTTTTGGATGAACCCTGTGCCAATCTTGATCCGGCTGTCACCTTTGAGATCGAAAGGATACTCAAAGGACTTCATCACAAAACGGTCATCATGATAACTCATGACCTCGATGAGGCCAAAAGGATCGCTGATGATGTGGTCTTATTGAACAAAGGACAAGTCGTAAAAGCCTTAGATAAAGAGAGCTTTTTTGAAAGTGATGATCCGGTGGTCCAAAAGTTTATAAGAGGAGAACTACTCGTATGATAGAACTTTTAAGCGTTAAAGAACTAAAGGAAGCTTTTGAGCTCATTGCCACAAAGGTCGAGATGATCGCTAAACCTTTAGAAGAGGTCGATCTTTTAAAGACAAAAGACAGGATAATCGGCGAGGACATCTGTGCTTTAGAAGATGTTCCGCCCTTTGATCGAGCGACTGTTGACGGTTATGCGCTTTTGGCTAAAGACACTTACGGAGCCGCAAATGGCGATGTCTTTTTGGACGTCATCGATAAGATCGCGATCGCTGAGCACTCAAAGAAAGAGGTCAAAGAAGGCCAAGCGATAGCTCTGCAGACGGGATCAAGACTTCCCAAAGGGGCAGATGCGGTCGAGATGGTCGAATATACCAAGGAGTATCTGAAAGACAAGGTCGTCATCTATCGGCCTGTCAGCACTAATGAAAACGTCATCTTAAGGGGTGACGATATCAAAAAAGGCGAAGTGATCATCAAAAGCGGGAAAAGGATCGATGATCGAACCATTGCCGTATTGGCTTCTTTGGGTAAAAACCGCATAAAAGTATTCAAAAAGCTTAAGGTCGCCATAATCTCAAGCGGTGATGAGCTTTGTGATATCTCTAAAAAACGTCGTGAAAATGAGATCTACGATATCAATACCTACGCTTTGAGCGCATACTCACTAAAAAAAGGTGTAGCGATAACTGCGACCTATCTTTTGAAAGATGATGAAGAAAAACTCAAAGAGATCATCGAAAAAGAAAAAAAGACAGCCGATGTCATCCTTCTTTCTGGAGGAAGTTCCAAAGGCACAAAAGATCTGAGCGCTAAAGTCTTTGCGGATGTAGCCGGTGAAGTCTTGATCCATGGTCTGGCCCTAAAACCGGGCAAACCGACGATCGTTGCCTATGATCAAAAAGACAACACACTTTTAGTCGGCCTTCCGGGCAACCCTTTGGCAGCGATGATCGTCTGGCATCTTTTACTGGACGATCTGTTTTTAAGGATGTATGGCACCTTTGAGAAAAGGACGCTAGTCGCCAAGCTAAGCGAGAATGTTGCCAACAATATCGGTCGTGCTTCGATCATTCTTGTAAGACTTAAAAACACGGATGATGGGATCTTGGCTTTTCCGCTCTATACTAAATCAGCCAATGTCAAGACGCTCATGGATGCGGACGGATATATCCTCATTCCAGCAAATAAAGAGGGACTCAGAAGAGATACGTATGTGGAGGTGGTGCTTTTATGAGAAGAAATCTGTATTTGACCAACGAAGATCTCGACAGCGCTAAAAGTCGCTATTTGGAAGTCTTTGGCGATGTCAAACCAAAGAAAGAAAGGATCAAGACTATCGAAGCTCTCGATCGCTATCTTGCCGGTGCCGTCTTTGCCAAATACTCCTGTCCCTCTTATAACGCCAGTGCCATGGATGGTATTGCCACCCTTAGCATTAAGACGCTTAAAGCCAGTGAAAGAGAGCCGGTGATCTTAAAAAGAGATGAAGATTACATCGAGATCGATACCGGCGATATGTTGAAGAAACCTTATGATGCCGTGATCATGGCTGAGGATCTCATCGAGTGTCCTGAAGGATATAAGATCATCCAACCATCATCTCCTTTCAGCAATGTGCGCACGATCGGCGAAGATATCACTCAAAAAGAGATGGTCCTGACTTCTTTTAAAAAACTGACACCGATCGATATCTCTGTCCTTTTGGCTTCCGGCAATGGCGAAGTAGAGGTCATAAGTAAAGTGCGGGTCGGGATCATTCCGACCGGCGATGAGATGATCGATTACGATAAGGAACTTACTGATGATAAGATCATCGACACCAATTCTTATCTCTTCAGCGGTCTTGTCAAGCAGAATTACGGCATACCAAAACGCTATCCGATCGTCAAAGACGACCTTGAAGCCATCAAGGCAGCTCTTTTAAAGGCGGTGAAAGAAAATGATATTGTCATCATCAATGCCGGATCCAGCGCCGGCAGGGATGATCTGACACCGATCGCCATCAGGGAACTTGGCGAGGTCTATACGCACGGCGTTTTGATCAAGCCGGGAAAGCCGGTCGTCTTGGGCAAGATTGCCGCTACACCGGTGATCGGACTTCCGGGTTATCCGGTATCTTCATACATAACTTTTTGTGAGTTTGTCTTGCCACTCATGGAGCGCTTTGTGCGGGTCTTGCACCCCGCAAACTTAAAGGTAAAGGCTACGCTTACAAAGACTATCATGTCTTCGCTTAAGTATCGCGAATACGTCAGAGTTAAGCTCGGCATCGTCGCCAAACGCTTGATCGCCACGCCTTTAAAAGGCGGGGCCGGAGCTTCGATGTCTTTGGTCAGAGCCGATGGTTTTTGCATCATCCCCAAAAGCTCTGAGGGGATCTTAGAGGACCAAGAGGTCGAAGTGACCCTCACCAAAGATCTTGAAAACATCGAAAAGACACTGGTCATAACCGGCAGTCATGATCTGATCTTGGACATCATAAAAGATGAGATGATCGAAAAGAGTCTCGATACGGATGTCGCCTCGACTCATGTCGGGTCGCTGAGCGGGCTCATCACCTTAAAAAAGCGTCAATGTCATCTGGCGCCAAGCCATCTTTTAGATACAGCTTCAGCTTCCTACAACATTCCGATCGTCAAGGAAATTTTTGCAGGCGAGAAGATGGCGATCATCAAGGGTGTTGAACGGGTGCAGGGTATCATGGTCCAAAAGGGCAACCCTTTAAATATCAAAGGGATCAGGGATCTTATCGGCAAAGTGTACATCAATCGTCAAAAAGGGGCGGGGACCCGCGTCTTATTCGATCATTTGCTCAAAGAGGAAGGCATCAGCAAAGATGAGATAAACGGTTATGATCATGAAGTCGCAACGCATATGGCTGTGGCGATCGCCATTAAAAACGGTGATGCCCAGTGTGGTATGGGGACCTATTCAGCTGCCAGGGATTTAGATCTCGATTTTATCGCGATCAGGGGCGAAGAGTATGATTTTGTCACCTATGCGGCCTTTTTAAGTGATGTCAAGATCCAAAGGTTTATCGAAGTCTTGAAAAGTCCTTCCTTTAAAAAAAGACTCGACGATCTTGGCGGTTATGCCTATAAACGAAGTGGCGAGGTCATCCTTTTATGATCGACGGATTTGGACGCAACATCCATTATCTGCGCTTTTCGATAACGCCGAATTGTGACTTGCACTGCCGCTATTGCAAGAGTAAAGATCGTTTTCAAAAAGATAGCTTATCAGCCGATGACATCTTTAAGATCACTAAGGCAGCAAGTAGCCTTGGGATCGATAAAGTGCGGCTTACCGGTGGCGAGCCGCTTTTAAGAGCTGATATCATCGAGATCATCTCTAAGATCAAGACACTTGAAGGAATCGAAGAGATCTGTCTTACAACAAACGGACAGCGCCTTTTTGATCTGGCAAGAGATCTAAAAGAAGCCGGAGTTGATCGGGTGAACATCTCGCTTGATACACTCGATCCATTGCGCTATAAAAAACTGACCGGCGGTGATCTTGAAAGGGTGCTCAAAGGTATAGAGAGGGCTCGTGTTTACTTTGAAACGATAAAGTTAAATGTCGTCTATCTAAACGGCATAACTGATAAAGAAGTCGCTGATCTCATCACCTTTTGTAAAGATCGGGATCTCATCTTAAGGTTTATCGAACTGATGCCGATCGGCGAAGCTTTAAAATATAAGGATCTATCAAAAGATCCTGAAAGTGACCTCCTTGGTCATGATATAATTAAAACAGATAGAGTCGATGGTGTTTCGACGATGTATAAGACAGCTGATGGTCAGAATATCGGCCTCATCAGAGCGATGAGTCACAGCTTTTGTAAAGATTGTGATCGGATCCGGATCACAGCCGACGGTAAACTGAAGACTTGTCTTTTTGCGGACAAGGAGTATGACCTTTTGGGCAAAGATGAAAAAGCGATCATGGAAATCATCAAAGCGGGAATAGGTGTTAAACCTCTAAGCAAAGAGACTGTCGTTTTGACAAAAAGATCGATGGATCAGATCGGAGGATGACATGGAATTTACACATTTCAACAGCGAAGGTCATGCAAAGATGGTCGATGTCCAATCAAAGACGCCGACTGAGCGCACCGCCAGGGCAAAAGCCACTGTCAAAGTCAGCGTGACCACTTTAAAAGAAGTTATCGAAGGACGCACAAAAAAGGGTGATGTCTTAGCTGTGAGTCAGGTGGCGGGGATCATGGCCGCCAAAAAGACTTCGGAGTTAATCCCGATGTGTCATGATATCGCTTTGGAAGGAGTCGATATAAGCTTTGAGATCGATGAAAAGCGAAGTGAGATCATCGTCATCGCTGCTGTGAAAGCACTGGCTAAGACCGGCGTGGAGATGGAGGCACTGCAAGCGGTGACCAGCGCGGCACTTACGATTTATGACATGTGCAAGGCACTGCAGCGCGATATCGTCATCACCGATATCAAAGTAATAGAAAAAAGGGGTGGTACACATGATTTCCAACTATAAGATCGCGATCATCACGACAAGTGATACCCGCGGTATCGAAGATGACCTTTCCGGGAAATATCTGGAAGAAACTTTAAGTGAAGCGGGAAACGACATCGTTTATCGAAGTGTCATAAACGATGACCTTGAAGGCATCAAAAAAGAGCTCATCACTGCTACCGATACTTTTAAAGCCGATTTGATCCTGACTTGTGGTGGTACCGGCCTTTCCAAAAGGGACAACACCCCGCAAGCGACCCTGGCCATCATCGATAAGGAAGTACCTGGGATCAGTGAAGCTTTGCGCTTTATGAGTCTTCAAAAGACAAAAAGGGGGATGCTTTCAAGAGGAGTGAGCGGTATACGAAACGACACCCTCATCATCAATATGCCCGGAAGCCCTAAGGCGTGTCGTGAATATTTGGAGTATCTTGAAGATGTCTTGGGACATGCTTTGGGAGTCTTAAAAGGCACTGATAAAGATTGCGGTAAAGAGTAATGAAAGTCTTAGCTACCTGTATCAGTGAGAAAAAAGGAACGATGAAGACCGAAGTTGACAAGCTTTCCTGTATCCAAGACTGGGGTATTAAAAACGATGCGCATGCGGGTACGTATCGTGAGGTATCGATCATGGCGATGTGTGACCTTTTAGAGTATCAAAAAGATTATCCACCCTTTCCCTATGGGGCATATGGTGAAAACATCCTGATCGATGGCCCTTCCCTTGCAAAGCTAGAGCTTGGAACCTGCCTTGAGATCGGTGATGTCATCTTAGAACTCATTCAGATCGGCAAGAGGTGTCATGATGCCTGTGTCATCCGTCAATTGACCGGTGATTGTGTAATGCCCAAGATCGGTACTTTCTTTAAGGTTAAAAAAGGCGGCACCATCAAAAAAGGTGACAGCGTGAAGATCTTAAAAAGTGATCCCACCGCAAAACCTTTAAAGTTTGTAAGCGAAGATGACCCCCTCTTAAACCGGCGCTTAGTGATCGTCGGTGTCGGTGCCGTGGGACAAATCGTCTCCGAGCAGCTTGTACGACTGGGCTTTAAAGACTTTGTCTTTATCGATAATGATGTCATACACAAAGAGAACTTCAATCGGCAATTGTACGCCGACATCGACAGTCTTTATCGCCCCAAAGTCGAAATAGTC
>CALUZL010000002.1 GCA_944325295.1 uncultured Erysipelotrichaceae bacterium
ACTGTAGTATCTATATCATCTTTGACAAGATCATACATCTTGACGTCGATACCTTCATCCCTTATCCCGGAAGCGATCTTATCAGCCAGCATCTGCGTGTAGCCATAAGCACTGACATAAGCGATCACTACGGTTTTCTTTTCAAAGTGCTCAGCGATACACCATTTGCGATAAGTTGCCATCATCTCCGCAATACCTTCATCGATAATAGGGCCATGTCCCACACAGATGATATCGATATCGAGATCTTTTATCTTGTCTAAAGCTTTGATCATAAAAGGCTTAAACGGTCCCAGGATGTTGTCAAAGTAATACTTGGCTGCCTTGAGGTAGTTATCGCGATCTTGCACCTTTGAAAGTAAGATCGCATCGGTTGCAAAATGAGCCCCAAAAGAGTCACAAGTCACTAAGACTTTATCTTCAACGATATAGGTGTACATCGTATCCGGCCAGTGCAGGTTCGGTACCGAGATAAAACGCAAAGTCTTATTTAAAAGTTTCAGTTCATCGCCGTCTTTGACTTCGATGTAGTCAAAGTCGTGATTGACGATATCCCTTAGAAAAGTTATGGCAACTTTACTGGCAACGATCTTGATCTTCGGATTGAGCTGAAGTAAGTTTTCGATGCTTCCGGAGTGGTCTGGCTCGGTGTGATCGACGACCAGATATTTGATATCGCTGATATCGACAAGGGCCGTGATCTCTTTTAAATACTCGTCAAAAAACTTCTCTTTCGCCGTCTCAAACAAGACCGCACCTTCATCGCTTTTCAAAAGGTAAGAGTTATAAGTTGTTCCAAACTCTGTATACATCACAATGTCAAAGACCCTGAGATCGGCATCGATTATTCCTGTGTAATATAAGTCTTTTTTAAGTTCAAGTGTTTTCATGATAGCCTCCAATACTCAAGAAGTATAATACACCAACCCTTAAAAAACCATTCATATACTTTATGAACTGACTGCCAATCGATTGTACACAGATTCAGGGTCGCTTGAAACCGTTATTAAGACAGCCTTTTTCGCTATGGCAAAATTGTATTAAAACGACTGTATTGTTGAAGATAATGCGGTAATAGAAAAATGATAAAAATCGTAAGTCATAATTTCTATAACTAAATTCGTAATCGAGACTATGAAGTGAGTAAACATACGCTTCAATTATCTATACAGCGTAGTATACACGAGCCCACAAAGTCCGGATCGAACCTCAAGATCAATAAAGTATGATTATCTTTTATAAAAGAAACAAATAATATTCATGGCAATCAATATTCCAATAAGTATTAGTAAAACGAATATGATCTTAACCATGAAGTCACCGCCATATACCTCATAGACAGGCAACAGATTATCTAAAGCTATTCCGGCATTACTTAAGATGTTGGCCAGATATTCCCAAACAATAAATAGACTGATCGCATTGATGATCAGGATATATCTTTTTTTTGATCATATGCGACTTACTATAAATGGCTTATAAACAAACAATACGATTGATAAAATACCAGATAATTTTTTCATGATTTTCCCTTTCTTTGTTTAGCTAATATCTTTTATTGTCCTTAGATAATCTGAATTGAAAACATTAAATTATGCAGGTGGTTACACTACTTCATTATTCATCAGTATAACTGTCCTTTTTCTCGCTCTTTTTGTTCTCTGCCAGTAATTGCTTTTCCAGTGCCGACTGCTTGGTGAGGATCAGGTTTACTTTGTCGTACAGATCTTCGATCATAATTTCAGTTTTCAAATTGACCTTGTAATCATTTTCGGCTCTTTGGCGATCCTTTTCCTCCTGTCGGTTCTGACTCATCATAATAAGAGGCGCTTGAATCGCTGCCACACAAGATAGAACCAGGTTCAGCAAAATGAAAGGATACGGATCAAACGCTTTAGTTGCCAGAATGACATTGACAACCATCCAAAGAGCAAGTACTCCTGTAAAGGAGAAGATGAATGCCCAACTGCCGGCAAATTTCGCAATAGTATCGGCGGCCCGTTGTCCTAATGGATACTTTTCCTTTCCACTTTCCGGTTTAACCGAAATTTTACTATCTGCCAATAAATTCAAAACTTCCTCATCGGTCATATCATGGCGAATATCGTTCAATACTTCTCTTAACAATTTTCTGTTTTCTTTCATGGTCTTTGTTCCTCTATATCATTGTAATCTACGGCATACAAAAAGCAATCTGGTTCCTTCCCATTGAACAGCCTAGCAGAAGCGGTGTACACAGTTTCGTCGCTGTGCAGCTCAAGCAGGTAGTCAATTCCATCCGATATCACCACTTTTAATCGAAATCGAAAACGTATGATCAAAAATTAGCTAAAAAGTCGTTGATGATTCTATTTTTTGCAAAGAGTTAGGTTATAATCTCTTTATGAATGTAAAGATCTTCGTTTTTGATGTCGATGGCACCCTGTATGATTTTAAAAGCCACAGTATCTTGCCATCGACTAAAATGGCCTTGCGACTTTTAAAGGATAAAGGCTACAAAGTCGTCATCGCCAGTGGCCGAGCACCTTATGGCCTTGGTAAAGCTTTAAATGATCTTGAGCCGGACTATGTGATCGGTGACAGCGGTGCCGTTTTGACTAGCTCAGATAAAGTCATCAAAAGACATGACTTCACAAAAGAAGATACCCTGAAACTCATCGAATTTGCCAAAGAGTATGATGCCGGTCTTATTTTTAAGTTTATCGATCACATGTACATCTATAACAATCCCGATCGTGTTGATTGGCTCTATCCCCAGATGCAAAGCGATATCGGCAAAGAACCCTTTATCTATGATCTCAAGATGACCCATCACTTAGTCGACTTACCCCAATGTGCCAGCCTTCATGCCAAAAGCGAGCTCATCGACAAATACTTAAAACCCTGTACCGGTCTTGATTATTTGCCTTACAGTCAAGAAGGCTTCGATGTGGTCAACAAAGGCATCGATAAGGCTGTCGGCCTGCAAGACCTTTTAAACTTTTTAAATGTCAGTGCCGACGAAGTGATGGCTTTTGGTGATAACTTTAACGATCTCAACATGATGAAGATCGTCAAATATCCGATCGCCATGGGAAACGCTATAAAAGAAGTCAAAGATATCGCCTATCACATAACCGAAAGCTGCAGTGATGACGGTATCTATAACGCTTTAAAATACCTAAACGTCATCTAAACGATCTCCAATTTTATACTTAGAACTAATTCGGGTCCTCCTATACTTATTTTTATGAATTCAATCAAAGTATAAGCGGACCCTTTATCACTAACTGTATTTCTTCTGTGCTTTGAGGGATCTTAGACTAATTCGTTTTTCATCGATTCTAATATCTAAATCATGGAAGTATCCCTAACTTGAACAGAATAAACC
>CALUZL010000003.1 GCA_944325295.1 uncultured Erysipelotrichaceae bacterium
CAATTGTTTCGGAATCACGAAAATTGGCTTGGCATCCATAGGTCCTGATGTAATATTTGCGGCCGATCCCCAATTTACGATACTCATCTTTGATCTCAAAAAGTGTTCTTTTGATCTCTGAAGCTGTTTTTGTCCGTTTTCGCGCTGTAGTTTGTGATGGTAATACGTAATTATCTCTATTGTTCATAATATATTTCATATGCCAGAAAAAAACCAAGATTAACTTGGTTTTATTGAGTAATCGCAGAAACTGGGCAAGAAGCTACGCAAGCACCGCAATCGATGCAAGTATTTTCGTCACACTCAGCCTTACCATCACCATTCAAAGTGATAGCGCCTGTAGGACAAACTCCACAGCATGTGCCGCAGCCAATGCAGACATCCTGATCAACCTTTACTGGCATTTCAAAAACCTCCTTAATCACAGATATTATACTACAGATGTCGGACGAATTTGAATCCTTTTTATTGAAGTTGCGATTTTTTGAGCGGTGTCGATATTTATGACTACACCACTTAAAATAGCCGGACCACTGGCGATAGTATATCTGGTCTTTTCCATCATGATATGGGCTCTGCTCATTTCTTCGATATCTCTGCCGATCACGCTGTCGTAAACGCCATTCATTCCCACATCGCTGATGTAGGCCATGTTACCCATAAGTCTTTCATCGGCCGTTTGCACATGGGTATGTGTTCCACACACGGCAGTGATCCGATCTTTAAAATATTGGCCAAAGAGGATCTTCTCGGCTGTAGCTTCGGCATGCAAATCGACAAAATAGATATCGGCACAAGCCTTATCAAGGATCTCATCCATTGCGGCAAACGGACTCATTCGCGACGGCATCATAAACGCTTCACCGAGTAGGTTGCAGACGCAAAGTCTTATACCGCAGACATCAAAGATCTTAAACCCTTGATGAATGTAAGGTTCAAAGTTATAAGGAGCGATCAAAAGTTCACACTCTTTGAGATGATCGATTATCTCTTTTTTCGAATAACTGTGATTTCCCAGCGTCAAAGCATCGATCCCCGCCTTTATAAACTGATTATAAAGTTTTATCGTAATTCCTTTGCCATGAGCACTGTTTTCGGCGTTGGCAATTGTAAAATCGATCTTTTCATCTTCTTTTATCTTTGGCAGATAACGAAAGATGATATCGCGGCCATCTCGGCCTACGATATCACCCAAAAAAAGTATATTCATTATTTAGCGATCTCCGTTGCCCGTAAATCTCTAATGACAGTAACTTTTATCTGTCCTGGATAAGTCAGTTCATTTTCGATCCGCTCTTTGATGTCATGTGCCAAAAGATGACATCTGGCATCATCGACTTTGTCAGGAACGACCATGACTCTCACCTCACGACCGGCTTGGATGGCAAAGGCTTTTTCAACACCATCAAAATCACTGGCAAGTTTCTCGAGGCTTTCAAGACGATTGATATAATTCTCAAGGCCTTCATTGCGCGCTCCGGGTCTGGCAGCACTCAAAGTATCAGCAGCTGCAACCAGATTAGCGATGAGCGATGTCGGTGACTTATCACCATGATGCGATTCGATCGCGTTGATCACGACATCATTTTCGCCATATTTCTTAGCGATCTTCGCTCCGAGTTCGACATGAGTTCCATCGACTTCAAAATCGACCGCTTTTCCGATGTCGTGCAAAAGTCCCGCTCTTTTGGCTAAAGATTGGTTAAGTCCCAGTTCAGCAGCCATCATGCCTGAAAGGAAAGCTACTTCCATCGAGTGTTGAAGACCATTTTGGCCATATGAGTAACGATACTTCATTCTACCGATCAGCGAGACGAGTTCTTTATTGATCTTGCCTATCTGTAAGCGGAAGCAAGCATTTTCACCAGCCTTATAGATCTCGTCGTTGATCTCTTTTGTAACTTTTTTGACGACATCTTCAATGCGACCCGGTTGAATACGACCATCTCTGATAAGGTTCTCTAAAGCTATTCTGGCAATCTCCCGTCGAATCGGATTGAAGCAGGAGATCGTTATCGTTTCCGGAGTATCATCGATGATGAGATCGACGCCGGTAGCTGCTTCAAAAGCTTGAATATTTCGACCTTCACGACCGATTATTCTACCTTTCATCTCTTCTGACGGTATTGATATGACAGATACACATCTTTCGATCGTCTCTTCTTGCGAGTACCTTTGGATCGCAAGTGCTATGATTTCACGGGCATTCTCTTGCGCCTTAAGGCGAGCCTCCTCTTCACTCTCATGAATGTAAGCTGAAACTTCATTCTGAATCTTCTTTTCAACTACTTCCATAAGTTCGGCTTTAGCCTCGCTTTCAGACATATTTGCTACCCTTTCAAGCAAAGTGATCTGCCCATCGATACGCGATTGCAGTTCATTTTGCATTCGGTCTAAATTCAATTCCTTCTCTTCTGCGGCTCTCAGTTTGTTATCAAGTTTTTTCTCTTTCTGATTTATTGTTTCATCACGATAATTCAAGGAATCTTCACGACGCAGCAACTTATTTTCAAGATCTGTAAGTTCTGTACGCCTTTCTTTAATTTCTTTTTCAGCTTGCAGTTTTAAATCGTAGACTTGCGTCTTACCATCCAAAACAGCTTGTTTTATCGTATTTTTGGCCTTAGCATCAGCATCATCTAAGATCTGCTTTGCTTTCAGCTTGTCCTGATTAAGTCCAACCTTGCTCATCACGACCATGATAACGACGCCGATGACAAGCCCAATTAAACAACCTATAATAAGAGAAGGAGATATAAGATCTGACATAACTTTTACCTCCCTATATACGCAACGAAGCATTAAACTTCGTCTAATATTTTAAACTATTTTTAAACTATTCACAAGATGATAAAAACCCAAGATAACCTGGGTTTTTAAATTATTCTCCTTTTGCAAACAACATCTGTTTTATTCTTTCGGTAATCTCGTTATCGATCGAAGGGTTTGCTTTTAAAAATGTTCGAACCGAATCCCTTCCCTGGCCGATCTTTTCGCCATTATAGGAAAACCAAGCACCGCTTTTTTCGATAATCCCAAGATCTACACCCAAATTTATGACTTCCGATATATGGGAAATACCCTCGCCATAATATATTTCAACACCACAGGTCTTAAAAGGTGCGGCTACTTTGTTCTTAGAGACCTTGACGTTTACTTTATTTCCGATGATCTCGGTACCGTTTTTAATCGACTCGCTCTTTCTCACTTCTAAGCGGATCGTCGAATAGAATTTTAATGCTCTGCCGCCGGTGGTCGTTTCGGGATTGCCAAACATTACACCGACCTTTTCGCGCAGCTGATTGATAAAGATAGCTAAACAGTTATGAGTCGACATCGTGCCCGCTAGCTTGCGCATTGCTTTTGACATCAAGCGCGCGTGCAAACCGACGTTTTGATCACCCATTTCACCATCTAATTCAGCTTGAGGTACAAGTGCGGCGACTGAATCGATTACAATGATGTCGATGGCTCCCGATTTTGCCAGAACATCCGTTATCTCCAGTGCCTGTTCACCGCTATCGGGTTGCGAAAGGATCAGCTCATCGATATTTACACCGAGATTTTTGGCATATTTTGGATCGATCGCATGTTCAGCATCGATAAAGGCGGCTTTCCCACCGTTTTTTTGACACTCAGCGATCGCCTGCAGGGCCAATGTCGTTTTACCGGATGATTCCGGTCCGTATATCTCGACAATCCTTCCTTTGGGGAAACCACCAACGCCCAGACAATAATCGATAGCCAAAGACCCGCTCGATATGACATCGACATCGACATTGGTCCTCTCCCCAAGCTTCATTACCGATCCTTTTCCGTATTGTTTCTCAATTTGTCTTAAGGCATCGTTTAAAAGTTCATCTCTACTGGTACTTACTTCTCTTGCCATTCTAACCTCCTACTACTAAAGGAACACAAAAATCGTACTTTTCCTATTATTTCGACTCAAAAATATAATCTTTCATCTGGATGAAATATGAATATCCGCTCGCAACAGAGATAAGGGTCGCAAACCATAAAAGAAAATCTGTAAAAGGCAGACCAAACATCGCAAACGGAAGATTGTTTAAAAGCGTAAAGATTATCGTAAACATCTGCAAAACCGTCTTTAATTTACCAAGCATCCCGGCTGCAACTACGACACCGCTCTTTGAAGCCATCATCCGGCAGCCATCAACAATGATATCTCTCCCAAGCATTATGATAACGGGCACAACCGGGATGAAACGCTCATACGCCATCAAAATAAACAAGCTGTTGACCAAAAGCTTATCGGCGATGGGATCAGCAAATTTACCAAAAGTTGTTATGAGATTCTTTCGTCTAGCGATCTGACCGTCTAAAAAATCCGTAAATGAGGCAAGTGCAAACAAAAAGAGCACAATAATATTTAACAGCGACAGGGTTACGTTTCCGAATTTAAACGTTATAAAGGCAATATTGAACTGTTCATAGGGAAATAACCACACCAAAACGATAATCGGCACTAACACTATTCTAAAGACAGTCAATTTATTAGGTAAATTCATATTTAAACCTCACTTCTTAAGTATATTAACATAAATAAGGGTCAAAATTGACCCTAATTATCATAACATTGCATAAGCCATGTTCTGTCTGCAAGAGCAGGACAATCATTTATCTACGGTACAAACCGTCCTCGCAAAGCTTCATTTCGCTTTTTGAAGTTCCTCTACCAAATTTGAGTTTCTCGCTTATGGGGTTTATCACGTTCCACTCCTTCAGTTTCCCAAAGGCTCGTCTCTTTGACACTTTTATAGACTAGGCCATAGAATCCCTTAGGCCATCATCAGCCGTCAGCAGTAGCTGCCTAACCTTATTTTTTAGATTAGCATAAACACTACGATCATCGCAGATCGTGCGAGCATGGACTTTCCTCTGGTCATCCCAGCGATTGTCGCAATGTTATTTATTTCGATATACTTCTTCTTCTAATCGCGCAACTCTCTTTAAAAGATCGACAGAGCTATATGAAGTGGTGTTTGCCAAATCGATGACTTTCTGTTTGCTTTCAAGCTCAAGATTGTCAGCTTTAAGTTTACTTATTTCTTTTTTTAGGCCTTCGATCTCGTTTTGCAACTCTTCAATACCCTCATCATATGTCTGATAATCATCTAGTACCATATCTAAAAAACTGTCAACTTCAGCGGCACTGTAACCTTTAAAATCGACATTAAATTCCTTATCCAGTATATCCTGGGGACTCAAGTGTAATTTTTCCATAGATTCACCTCAAAATTCTACTTCTCATATATAATATCACATTTGTAATATCAGTGGTATTTATTAAGGATAAATAATATAATTATGAGGTTATGAAATATCCAAACGGAAAACGGACAAACCCTCAAACAAGTGTCGTAAAAACACATCACAACACCTCGCGAAGGGGCATGAAATTAGAGAACGATATAAATCACGCAAACGAATACTATCTCAGCAATAATATTGCCAACATTCACAAAAAACCGACACCGATCACGATCGTCGACGTGTCTTATCCGAGTCGAAACAAAGCAAAGATCGTCGAAGCGTATTTCAAAGTACCCTCTACAACTGATTATAACGGCATTTATAAAAGTCGCTATGTCGACTTTGAAGCTAAAGAATGTCGAAGTAAAACAGCTTTTCCCTTCGGCAGCATTCACGCCCATCAAATAAAACATCTCGAAAGTGTTTTAAAGCATGGCGCCATAGCTTTCATCATCATCAGGATGGTCCACTACGAAATCGATTATCTTATAAAAGCTGAAGACTTTCTTTTATACTATAATAATACTGACCGCAGATCTCTGCCCTATTCTTGGATAAAGGAGTATGGACATCCGATCGGAAACGGTTATCTCATACCTATCGATTACATAAAAACGATAGACGAAGTTTATTTCAAGGAGGTCAAAAATGACTGAAGCCAAAAACAAGCGAAAAAGAAGTAAA
>CALUZL010000004.1 GCA_944325295.1 uncultured Erysipelotrichaceae bacterium
TGTGGAGGAAAGAATATGAGCACTTATAAAGAATTGATGGAAAGAAAAAGCGTCAGGCTCTTTTTGGACAGACCCATCAAAGAGGATGTCTTAGCTAAACTCTATGATGCGGCTATAGGAGCTCCCAGTGCTGGCAATCAGTTGCTTTATGGGATGATCGAAGTGACTGACGAAAAGAAAAGGGAGACCTTGGCAAGATGTGTCGATGAGCAGTACTGGATCTTAAAGGCGCCGCTCATCATCGTGTTTGTGGCCGATCATCGCCGCTGGCTCGATCTCTATCGCGCCTATGACATCGAAGCAGAAAGACCGGGGCTTGGAGATATCTGGCTGGCCCTGTCTGATGCCAATATCGCCGCCCAAAACATGGTCGTCTGTGCTCAAAGCTTAGGGCTTGGCAGCTGTTATATCGGCGATGTGATCGAACACTACGAAGAGTTCAAGGAACTTTTGGCTCTGCCTGATGAAGTCATTCCCGCTTGCATGTTGGTGATCGGCTATCCACAAAAGGAAGCTTTAAAGCGGCCAAAACCGCGCCGTTTTGCAAAGGAATATGTCGTCTATAAAGATGCCTACCAGCTCTTTTCACCCTCAGAACATCGCCATTTCTATGAGGAGCGCGATAAAAGGGAAGGTTTTGACTACAAAGCGGCAATGAAGCGATTTTACGACTTCAAATACGGCAGCGACTTTTCCAAAGAAATGGATCGCAGTGCCGCCTTATATTTTGAGCCTTTCCTTAAAAAATAAGTGTGAATATAATGGATAGAGGAGGTCTTATGAAGGAAATAAGTAAAGAATCATTAGAAAAATGGCAGGCTGATTACGATCAGGACAAACTCCAGAAAGTCGTGCGTCAGTTTTTGTTTGACAACGATCTTTCCAAAAGTGCCAAATTGCACTATGAGATGCAAGATCAGTTTTCCATCAACATCCCAACGCTTCCGGTTACCAATCAGATGGCCAGTGGCCGCTGTTGGCTGTTTGCCGGTCTCAACGTCTTAAGAGAAGAGGTCGCCAAAAAGCTAAACCTTTCTGAATTTGAACTGTCACAAAACTATGTCGCCTTTTACGACAAACTTGAAAAGATCAATTTCACCTTAGAATCGCTGATCGCTTTGAAAGATCGTCCTTGGGATGACCGGACTTTAAGCTGGGTACTGGAGACCGGGATCCAGGATGGCGGTCAATGGGATATGTTTGTCGCCATCGTCAAAAAGTACGGAGTCGTGCCCAAAAGTGCGATGATCGAGAGTTATCAGAGCAGTCATACAGCGATGATGAACAGCCTCATCAACCGCACTCTGCGCCGCTTTGCCTATGATATCCGCAAGCTGGATGAAGATGCGATCAAAGCCCATAAAGAAGAAGTCTTAGAGAAACTGTATGGCATGTTGTGCACATGTTTTGGTGTACCGCCAAAGACTTTTGATTTTGAGTATGTCGATAAAGACAAAAACTACCATAAGCTGACCGGTCTTGACCCGCTTGGTTTCTATAAAGAATACGTCGGTCTTGATCTTGACGATTACGTCTCGATCATCAACAGTCCCACTTCTGACAAACCTTTCTATAAGACCTTTACTGTCGATTATTTGGGGAATGTCTTAGGTAAGAAGGTCCGCTATCTCAATCTACCGCTTTCAGAGTTTAAAAAGACAATCATCGCCAAGATGAAAAATGGCGAGATCGTCTGGTTTGGCTCGGATTGCGGCAAGTTCGGCGAGCGAAACAAGGGCTATTGGGATCCGGCAGCCTTTGATTATGACACCCTCTTTGACATCGACTTCAGCATCTCAAAGGAAGCAGCTTTGATGTTTAGGGACAGTGCGATGAACCATGCGATGGTCTTTACGGGAGTGAATCTCGAAGGTGAAAAGAGCACTAAATGGCGTATCGAAAATTCTTGGGGCGATGACAAGGCACACAAGGGTTACTATGTTGCCAGCGATCTTTGGTTTGACGCTTATGTCTATCAAGCCGTTGTCGACAAGAAATATCTGAGCCCTGAAGCTATTGAAGCCTTAGCTGAAGATGACATCCATCTCAACCCTTGGGATCCGATGGGTACCCTTGCTGATTAGCCATAATTAAAACCTCAAGATCGAAAGTGACCTTGAGGTTTTCTTTATACGATAATTACTCTTCGCTTTTAAAAGGTTTTACACCTTCGACAGCCATTTTTGCATCGATCTCTTTGTCGTCGTTATCGATATCGATGAGCCGGTAGCGATCATTTCCCATGCCCAATTCCTTCATGTAGCTGAGCTGTCTTAGACCATGACGGGACTCGATCCTTTCGACGAGGTCGTGGTGATCTTCTTCTTTCATGGCGTAGACAAGATCGACGCAAGCCTGATCGATGGCCAAGATGTCAAGGGATGCTAAGATCCCGACGTTAGGCGTAACGACCGGGGCCGCACTCAATCCTTCACAATCGCATGATACCGACATGTTGCGCATGACGTTGATGAAGACGATGTGCTCTTTGAAGTTGTCACAAACCGCTTTAGCACTCTCCATCATCCTTTCCATGAATTCTTCTGTCTTAATGTCCCACATGTCAGCACTTCCGGGGGTAGTGTGGATCATCGCCTTACCGATACGGCCGTCAGCACAACCGATGCCGATATTTTTAGCGCTGCCGCCAAAACCGCCTTGGGTATGGCCCTTAAAATGGGTCAAGACCAATAAGGAATCATAATTGACGATATTTTTACCCATGGTCATATGATCGAACCACTTACCGTTTTTGACCGGCAGATCACAGGTTCCCTCTTCATCCATGATATCGACAGGACAGAAAGTCCAGCCGTTTACTTTTAAAGTCTCACGATGTTCAGGCGTGGTATAGCGATCACCGACATAATAGGTGTTTGTCTCGACGATGGTCGCTTTGGGAAGTTCGTTTTTGACTAAGTTTTCGACCCAGGGACGGGGAATGATGTTCGGGCCGTGCTTTTCGCCAGTGTGCAACTTTATGGCTACCTTACCGCTCAACTTCTCCGCTACTCTTTTATAGATCTTTTCAAGACCTTCACCTGAGAGGTCTCTGGTAAAATAGACGATCGATTCAGCACCTTCTCTTTGAGCATACGGCACATAGACGTCGCCGTTTTTTCCTGCAACTTTCTTTTCCATTAAAAGCCTCCTTTTATGAGCATATTTTATAAAAGAATGGTAGATTTGTTAAGGAATATATTATCTTTTGGATGAGGTGATATTTATGCGATTTATTGAACGAGCAAAAAGTATAGATAAACCCAGACTTCTATGACAGTTATCAGCGATTACTACCGAATTTTAAGCATTATAATAAGGTCACAAGATCTACCGTGGCCATAGAGATAGTTGCCAATTATCTTGAAGACAACGGCTTTTTAGGCAGCATCATAACCGAAAATGAGCTTACCATTATCAGAAATATCATTGTCGGGAAAAATGAGATCAAAGACCTAGATGATAAGCCCGCGCCATTAAACTTCAAAACAAGTGCTTATTATACGGTGATGACACCGAAGCCAGATTTTATATCTACGATGAGTTTTTAAAAGCTGATCCCTATAAGATGTCCAAAGTCGAGCTTTCACTGATCCGTGCTTTTAAAAGGTTTAAAAGTGGTTTTATGGTGATCTGCGGGTATCGAAGCGTTGGCACAGAAGTCATGGATATTAAGGATGAAACAGTGTACCTTGTAAAAGGGTTGCGCTCAAAGCTCGCCGATGTCATCGGCGAGGATAAACTGCCCCTACCGGTCGCGATGACGCTTTTGCCCTTTGGTGATAAGATCGTCTACAGCGGTTATATCAAAGAGATAGCGATCGATTTTGGAAACAACCTTGCGGAGATGGTCATTGCCGTCCAAAGGACAAAAGAAGATCAAAAAGAGTTTCAGATGATTTAGTGAGCCTTGATAGCTGAGAGGGCCTCAAGTCTTTTGCCAAGTTTGCTAAAACATTTAAAAGTATAATTTCTGTTTAAAAGATCGAGGAAAGTCTGGGTCAAAGAGCCGGTGAAAAAGGCCATAAAGAGCGTACCGACACCTACCCCGACAAGGCTTTTCAAAAAGAGAAGGGATAGAGTTACCGAAAGTGATACAAATAGCAGGTCGCTTATCGTTTTGGTAAGCTTTACTTTGACATTGAAATAGGCGGATACATCTCTAATAAAGGCGTCAAAGGGCATAAGCGGTAGACTTGAAAAGATAAACAGAGCGCCGCCAAGACTTATAAGGATCCAACCGCTAAAAAAATAGGCGATCCTAAAGCTAAAGGTCGAAGGCAGAAAAGCGGTGACGATATCAAAACCATCGACCATTAATCCAAAGATAAATCCGATGATAAAGCTGAAGATGTAGGCGACTTTAGGCTGACGGGTGATGATGATTAAGATCAAAAGTAAAACCGATTGGACAAGGAAATTCATCATTCCAAAGCTGATAAAGGAAAAGATGCCGCTTAAGACCAAAGGCAAAGAGCTCAAAGTCGATACGCCAAAGACTGACTTTACTAAAAGGGAAATCGCTAAGCTGTTTGTAAACATAGCGGTGCCAAAAGCTACTTCTTTATAAAAGGTCTTCATCTTAAAATACGAGTAGAGCCAGTGGGTATGCGACCACTGTTGCAAAGACGATCGAAATGATCATGGCGATAAAACCGTAGATCATCATCTGGATCGTATTGGTCCAACCACTGCTTGCGGCTATGGCGACACAGGGCATGGCCGGCGGGGTCGCAAAGGCATAGGAAGCCAATGCGCCGATGATGATGACTAGCCCGGGTATCGAGATATCGTTTAGACCCTGAGTTATCGAAAGGGCGGCAGTGGTGACCACTGTTGCAGTGACCATGTTGCTGGAAAGATTGGTCTGAAGGGTAGCCCAGATAGCAAAGATCAAAACCATCACAAGTGAGGGTAAAGAGGTGATCATTTCCGAGAGGTTTGATGAAAGCCAGGATGTGATGCCGATATCGGTATTTGTCAGAGCACTGCCGATCGCTAAGGTGCCGGCACACATCACAAGCGAGGGCCAGGAAACACCTTTGGCCATCGCCTCGCCGATATTTAAAAGCGGCTTATCATCAACTCTTATGATACATAAGCTGACGATGCCGATTAGAGGCGGGAAAGCTGTGCCCAAGGCATCAAAGGCATTTAAGAAGTCAAAAAACGGTCCGTCTTTTATAAATAACAACAAAAGTCCCGGAGCGACCCACAGTAAAACGACCATGATGAAGATGGCAAGAATGATCTTTTCGGAAGTTGTCGTCTTTGAGGTATCACTATTGATGCCTTGCAGGGCGTTTTTTTGAAAGTGGTGTAAGTTAGGCCGAAATAAGAAGCGAAAGACGAGCATCGTTCCTATCGCCGTCAGTAAACCCATAGGCACAGCAACGATCATAAAACGGGCATAGTCGATACTTGTCGCATACATGTCGCTATAAAGACCCATCGAGATGAGGGGGAAGACGTGGGCGATCGGCGTCATGCCACTTGATATCCCACACATGATGACCGTTGCCATCATCAACAGAGCACCAAATTTCTCGCCTTTTTTAATATTTAACAGTGCACAGATCTCTTCTAAGATCGGCAAATACACAAAAAACAAGACCGTCGGCGATATGAACATCCCCAAAAAGATGATCGAGGCACAATAGAGGACGACGAACCACCAGGGTCCTTTTTTGGCCAGTTTTGAAGTTATAAAACCAAGAGCTATCCGTCTCAAATAGGAAGTCTTACCAAGCGCATAAGTCAAGATGAAAGTAAAAAGTAAAAAAACAAAAGTCGTATTTCCATAAGAGATGGAAAGGATAGATGAAAAGTTTAGCTCCGGCACTAAAGCCAAAGCTCCTAAAAGTAAGATCGAAGGCCAATCTATCGAAATGGTAAGCCACAAGATAAGGACACCCAAAAAAATCCCGATGACCTGCATCCCGGAAGCACTGAGGCCGAAAACAGCGGGCACATAGCGCAGTGCAAACATCAAAAATAAGGCCAGGGCAATGATCTGATAATCTTTATTGTTTCTACTTTTCATCGGATGAAGTTCGTTCTTAGCGGCTCTTCGCTTTGTGGAAGTTCTATTCCGGCATTAAGACCGGCTTGTTTGCACTTTAAAAAGAAGGCCATGTTGCGCGCAAGCGTGCGCATGATCTGTAACCCTTCGGCGTCCTGTCTTACTTCATCGGGCGTGTTGCCAAAGATGATATTCCAATACTTGGAAGTGATTATCGGCATTTGTTTTAAGGCAAAATAACGATTCAGTTCATCGCAAGTAAAATCCGTTCCTGCCCGTCTGGCACTGGCGATCGCTGCTGATGGTTTCAGATAGAGCACATCCTTTTCAGAGGCATAAAATACCCGATCCATAAAGGCTACTAAAGAGCCGTTGGCACTGCCAAAGTAGACCGGACTGCCAAAGATGAAACCGTCGGCCTCTTTGGCTAGATCGATAAACTCGTTCACCTTGTCATCGCCAAAGACACAGTGATGAGTATCTTTACAACCATCGCAATCGATACAACCTCTGGTGTATTTATTACCGATCCAGAAGATCTCGGTGGCGATATCGTTTTGATTCAAAGTTTTCGCGATCTCTTGCAGTGCGGTATAGGTACAACCATTGACATTCGGACTGCCGTTTACCAGTATTACTTTCATGTGATCACCATCCTTTTTTCCTATTCATTATATACAAAATATCTTTATAAAGGGTTATGATTGTGCTATTTTAAAGAACAGGAGGCGTACGAATATGAATCGTAATGTCAACGTCAACTTTAGAATGGACTCGGAACTGAAAAAGGAATTTGAACGCACTTGCGAAGAGATGGGTATGACTATGACGACAGCCTTCACGATCTTCGCTAAGAAAGTCGTCAGAGAAAAGCGCATTCCTTTTGAGATCAGTTTTGAGACCACATCCAATGATCAATGAGCTCCGTAAAGGAGCTTTTATATTGAAACGGGATTTTCATATGTTTCCTGTAGTTTGTGTAAAATACAAAGCAAAGAAAACAATTACAATGTGGTAAAATCACAATGAACAGGAGGACTTATTCTATGCCAGCTAAGTTAGGAGTACCAATTAAAAATCGGCCGATCCACTCCGATCTTAAGTCAAAAAAGATCTACTATGAACCGGAAAGACCGGCGCGGTGGCCCTTTATGAAATTTCTCAGAGAACATTCAAACCTTAAAGAATTTTATCCGGATATCACACCTTATCATGAAGCCTACAAGGTTCGTGACAATACCTGGGTGATATATACCGACAGTTTTGACGGTGCCGGTGATCCTTGGATGTACTTGATAAACGGTCCAAAGAAGGCATTACTCATCGACAACGGCTTTGGAGTTGGTGATCTTAAGGGTTTGTGCAAGTATTTGACCAAGAAAGAAGAGATCTTATGTGCCAATACGCACTTTCATTACGATCACGCTTATGGCAACACTCAATTTGATTTTGTGTACTGTCATGAAGATGAAGTCTACAATATAAAATCCATTCAAAACCCGCACATCTGGGACTATCTCTACGATGAAAACGGTAAGGGCATCTATACGGAATTTGACCCGCAGGACATCGTTCCTTTTAAAATGTATGACATCGTTCCTCTTAAAAGTTATGAGACTATCGATCTCGGCGACGGGTATTTAGTTGAGTGTATCCCTCTTAGAGGTCACAGCGTCGGTCAAAGCGGTTATTTGGATCATCAGACCGGTTGCTTGTTTACGGGCGATACCGGCGGTGCCGGAAGAGTAGTGAATGGTGACCCCAACCCCAGAAACTGTACTATCGAAAGGCTCAGAGATGATTTTCGCGTCATCGTTTCAAGGATCGATGAGGTAAGCGGTGTTTTCCCAGGTCATGGACCACTGGACCAGACACCGATCATTTTAGAGTACACCTTAGAAGCTTGTGAGCGGATATGCGAAGATCCGAGCAGATACGATAAAAAGATGGTCAGGGTCGGGCCGGATGGCAAAGAGAAGATCATGTTTGCCAAATACATCCATCAGGGCACGACGATGAAGTACACTCTTGATACCGTCTATATGAACGAGGATACTAAAAGATAATGATACAAACCATTAAAAAAGATAATCTTGAAAGATCATCTTTTTAACATGAAATTTTGCTTATTAGTGACAATGAGCGCGGTGATGACTTGTATGGTACCCGCAATGATTACCGGTACTGAGCGATCCAAGTGAGTAGCTATTACCATCGTGACAATTGTCACAGATCCCATCGCCATCGCTGTCGGTGTAGTGCTCACAAGTATGATGTGAGTCCGTATGATCACAATAGCCGCGATCACCCTGATAACCGCTATAAGCACTGATGTTGAATGCTAAGATACTCAACATTGCCAATACCGCTACGACCATAAATACAATCTTTTTCATATCTTATACCTTCTTTCATAATTAATACGATCCGGATATTAAGATCCTTTCAAAAAATAGCTGTTTCAAACCGAAAGATAACCAGGGCCTTTAAGAGGCGATGGTATAATGAATATATAAGAAAAGTGCTTTTTAATAAGAGGTAGTCAAAAATGAAAAGAAAGCTTGTTTTAAAGATGATCGCTTCGGTGGCGATGCTTATGATGTTGAGCGGTTGTGAAAGTAAAGAGGTGACACCTGAAGTTGAAGAGCTCGATCCGCAAAGTGCTGAAGTCGTGGCACTACTTGAAAGTGTCAAGCTCGATGATTTTGTCGATTCGAAAATCCCGGGATACTTCTATATAAAAGGTCAAGTCGATCAAAAGACGATGGACAACGATTACAAGCTGGCCTTGGGTTTAAAAAAAGAACTTGCGGCAAATGCTGACCTCGTCAGCATGACCAAAGAAGACATGGCCGAAAATCTCAGATCCATTTTTGGCCAAGATGTTACCTATACCGACGAGAGTTTCGAATTAAGTGTGATCCATGCGGCCACATATGATCCGAATACGGCGGCCTATACCTATGAAAAACCCTATATCGGTGCGATCTTCCCACCGTTTTATGCCTCCAAGATCATAAGTGCTACCGGGGATGAAGAGACCATCATCATCGATGAAAAGGCACTGTACGCTGTCCATACCGATGAAGGTTGGGATGGCGATGGGGCGCCACCGCTTGATATCTACACCCCGGATCAAAAGACAAAGCTTGCCGGTCCCATACCTTTTGACAGTTTCGACGAGTCAGATTTTATCGCTGAGCATGATAAAGAGCTTGTGACTTATCGCTATACTTTCAAACAGGGAGATGTTGATTACTACTTTGAATCGTTAGTGATGATCGATTGAATATTTGATCCTGACATTAAAAAGGGGACACAGGTCCCCTAAAGCTCGATCTTCACATAATTATCTTCGCTTTCAACTTCGACAAGCGGTCCGTTGATCACGGCTTTTGACTTCTTCAGTACGCCGTAAAGATACATCAGATCTTCATATGAAAGATTGAGATCTTTACTTTTTGTCAACCATCTAAAAAAGAAACGATTGAATATCATAAAGTCCGGTATTCGGATGTGCAGATTAGTATCCGGACTTTTAACGGTGATCTTCATACTATTCGACAAAGATCTCGATAAGATCGCCCTCAGCCGTCTCGACTTCAACGAGTTTACCGATCACCCCTTCTTGTGCCAAAGACAGGATCTGATCAAAGTCAATATCACTGAGGTCGACATTGCCGACATTGACGTTGCCGTTCATGCCGATCTTAAGACCGGCTTTTATCAAAGACATCGGCAGGTTTACTTTGACTTTATCACCTTCGACGCTGTTGACTAAGATCCTCAATATCGTCTGCTCGAGGGGTTTGCGGATATTCTTGTCGACCAGCGCTGTCTGCGGTCCTTTGTCGCGGATCAGTTCATCAAGGGTGACGCCAAAGACATCGGCCAAGTTTATGATGACCGGAAGGTCAGGGATACTTAAGTCATTTTCCCATTTAGATACGGCTTGTGATGAAACACCTACCTTTTCAGCTAATTCTTCTTGAGTGTAGTTTGCTCTTTTTCTGAGATCGGCGATCTTTTTTCCAAGTGTGCTCATACTTTTTTCCTCCTTGGCTATCATCATAGTCTTTAAAGCTTCACATTTTAAGCGATGCGTGGTTGATGAGGTATCTTGTTAGTTGATAATTATACAACTAACGGTTGGATAAGCAAATATATGGTAAATTCAGTCTTTAAAGTTCATAATGTAAATATGAGATACACAAAAAAGATCATAGCCGCTTTTGCGACAATATTATTAGTAATGACGACTGCCATCACGGTCAAAGCCGAGGTCGATATAGACAGAACTTTTAAGGATGAAGCCTTTAGAAAGTATATCAAAACATTTGATCGCAACGGTGATGGTGCTTTAGATGATGAAGAAATAAGCGACATAAAAGCGATCCACATAATCGATGATAAAAACGGTACCATCAAAGATCTCACCGGCATCGAATGTTTGACTTCTTTAGAAGTGCTTGAGATCGCAAATATGCAGATAACTGATGTCAATCTCACCAAAAATACTTCTTTAAAAGAAGTCTATCTGATGAATGACAAGGTAGAGACCCTTGATATTACGGGCATAAAGACCCTTAAAGCCTTTGCGATAAGCCGAAGCTCGATTAAAAGCCTAGATATCAGCGCCAATAAAGAGCTTGAGAGCTTGGTCATCATCGGTCTTGCCAATCTCAAAGAGTTAAAGCTTGACGGTCTTGATAAGCTTAGCGGCCTTCAGACCGAAGATACGGCCATCACCAAACTCGATCTTAAAGACAAGACCGCACTTACAGCGCTCTATCTTTCAAATAACAAGCTAATCGGCCTTGACCTTTCAAATAGTACTTCCCTAAAAGTCCTATTAATCGACAAAAATCCTTTGGTTTACCTCAACCTTTCAAACAGTCCTTATCTGACATATGACAATAGTACTGAAAATACGATTGATGGTGTGATCGGACCGGATTATGACATCACAAAAGAACTGCCGGGTTTTGAAGTTGAGCGCATCAAAGATCTAAAAGGGACAACATTAAGTGATGGCAAGTTTTCGGATCTTTCTTTAGGAGAAAATACGATCAGTTATTACTATGAGATCACCACCGGCAAATACTTAGATGTTGATCTTACCATAAATGTGACAAAACTCATACCGCAGGTAACGATAGTGGGAAACCCAAGTCATATCCATGGTAAAAAAATGAATATCAAAGTCGAAAGTGATTCAAATGGAACTCTATCGTATAAATACCAAGTGTAGAAAAACGGCACTTGGCAAGATCTAAACACTTCTCCTGAGGATGTCGGACTTTATAGGGTTAAGGCCATTATCCAAGAAGAGGGAGATTACACAGAAGGCGAATCGGATTGGAAGACGTTTATTATCGTAAATGGAGTTGGTGATGTCTCGATCAGTAATGATCTGAGCAAGGAGTACGATGGCCAACAGGTAAGCGACCCGCAAATCGATGAGCATGGCTCAAAGGGTGAACTTGATCTTTTCTATTATGAGATCCTCGATGACAAACATGTAAAACTCTTAGAAGGAAAACCGAGCGATGTCGGAAGTTACCGGCTGGTCGTTTTGATGTATGAGGATAATTATCATACCGGTGATATAACATATGAAGACTTTGAAATAAGAAAAGGACATAACGAATGGCTGAGTGATCTCGTTGCCGATGGCAATAGTATAAAAATGCCTCAGTCAAAATATGGCGAGCCCTATTTGGTCTATAGTTTAAGTGAAGATGGTCCCTATACACCAAATGCGATCACTGAGGGCAGCTACTATGTCGTGGCAGTAGTTGATGCCAGTGAAAACTATGACAGGATCTATACGCAACCCGTTTTAGTTATAAATGATCAGTCTGAAACAAAAGACGACGATGAAGAGATAGCACAAAAAGAATCACCGAAAGAATTTGACCCAAATGATAAAAATAAAGACGGAGTCGTCTCTTGTGACGAGCTCTTGGGCGAAGGTTGGATCTGGGATGAAAGTGTCAAAGCGTGTATCTATCCATCATCGATTATCCCGAATACTGGGACAAAATGAGATTTATCTTTACACTAGAAGATGGAAAAATGTTATTATATGTGTATGAGAAATAAGCACTTGACAAGATATAGTAATAACCAACAGAATCGTCAGTCAGTCAGTCAGTCAGTCAGTCAGTCAGTCAGTCAGTCAGTCAGTCAGTCAGTCAGGATAACTATGTCTTAATAGACTTATTTTCATCATTAAAAGATAATAGTTCACTAAAGGACGTTTATTGTATTTGTCTTCGTTTTGACAATTACAATAAACGTCCTTTTCTGCATTCTTATCTTTAAAAAAAGAAAAAATAAGGGAAAGGGAGAAAGAAAGGAAATGAAAAGATTATTAGCAATACTGATGTCTATACTCATGGTATGTACATTAGCTATGCCGGTAATGGCAGACACAAATGTAACTCCGATTGGATGTGATTTAGAAACAGCTGTTGCCAAAACCGGCGAACAATGTTTCTCATCTGTTTCAGATGCAGCCATGTATTTACATGAGACAATTGATGGTGAAGATCGAATGACAGAGCACGTTATTTATCTTCTAAAAAATTATACTGGTGGCGGATTTGCTGTTGGATATGATAAGATTACAGCTAATTCAAGCGGAAGTTTAACAACGAGCGGCAATAACCCAATTAATATTAAATTGGATCTTCAGGGAAACACTTACACTGTAACTAATCCTACAATGGGATCAGCTGGGACAGAAACCAATGGTTTTCAATTTCTTAAGGGAAGTACAGTTTATATAACAAATGGTTCATTTGTATCCACTCTAGGAAGTTTAATGTTTCAAAATTATTCAAATCTTACATTTGATGGGGTAAACGTAACAAATGAAAACGCCATTTATGTAATGAGCAATAATAATGGTAAGACTATTTTTAAAGGCGGAACAGTTGTAAATGCCGGTGAAGGCAATCATGCCATGGACTCTTTTTGTTTTGGCAATTATACAGGAGGTGATGTCGTCATTGAAGATGCAACTATTAATGGCGATGTAGAAGCGGCTAATGGCGGCAAACTCACTTTAGATGGAGGCACAATCAATGGTGATGTTACAAGCTACAACTATCCAAATGACGGTGACTCTCATGAAGATTCGAAGCCAGCTTTTATATTGAATTCCGGAACTGTAAATGGAAATGTCACAACAAGTAATAAAGGCCAAACAACTATCAATGGTGGTGAGGTTACCGGTAAAGTCACAGTTGATAATTCTGATGGTGCTACATCTAAAGTTGAAGGCGGTATCGTCGGTGAAATTGGTGAAAACGTTGAGACCGGTGATAATGTTGCTAAGGTAACTTCGACTGACGGGACGACAAAAACAGCAGTTGGTCAAGAATCGATCAATGAGGCTATTGAAAATGCCGGTAAGGGTGCAACAGTAGAAGTTACAAAAGCCACAGAAGGGCTTGAAATTGATGCTCCAGAGGGAACAAAGGTTACAAACAATACCGAAACAGAGATCAAAGTAAACGATTCAAACTTAGGTGCAAATGGAACGGTTGAAATTCCTGAAAGTCCATCTCAAGATGATAATAATGATAAACCATCATCTTCAAGACCTTCATCAAAACCATCAGTAGCTGTTGAATCAGGAAATGGCGATAATGTTTCTTTAAAACTTGATGATAAAGCTTTAGATTCGCTATTAGCTGAACTTGACGATATAAGTACGCAGATCAGCGATAAGAACACTTTTGATAGAGAAGTAATATCTAAAGAAACGGCTGAAGCTCTAAAGAGTGCGCTGTTGAATAAAGATGACATCACTTTAAAGGTAAATGTAAACTACAGTGGTATCGCTCAAAGTGACGCTGAACTTATAAAGTCTGTCCTTTCAAACAATCAAACCGTTGTCCAATACTTAGATATCGATATCGAGATCTTAGTAGACGGTGTCGCTATCGGCAACATCAAAAAACTTGATAAGGCCATCGAGATCGAAGTCACAATCGACGGTTATGACAAAAACACTACTTACAAAGCATATCGTGTACACGCTGATAATGCCGAATATGTCGATACGATCGAAGACTCTGACAAAGATACAAGACTTGAGTTCTTCGCCGACAAATTCTCAACCTATGCCATCGTAAAAGAGGCTAAAGGATCAAGTGTTATCGTCAATACGGCGACGAAGTAAAGCTAAGCTTTATAACTGCTAAGGGATCATAGAGATATGGTCCTTTTTTAGTGGTTTCAAGAGTTTATCTTTTTTTCAGAAAGTTATTGACATTAAAAATGTAAATGATTAAAATGTTCAATGCCTAACAATTTAAGGAGGGCTTATGTGTAATAAAATGCTTGGTATGGACATTGTTGGTGTTGCCAATGCGATAAGGCGTTTCGCTTTTAATGAATCGCCGCAAGCAGAGAGTGATGCCAGTCCTACTCACGTCCAACACTGGTTTTTATCCTACATCTGGACTCATCAGGATCTCGATGTATCGCAAAGAGATCTTGAAGCTAAGTTTCAGATCCGTCGCAGTACGGCTACGGAGATCTTGAAGGCTATGGAGCGTAAGAACTTTATCATCAGAGAGACGTCAGTTGATGATAAAAGAGTCAAAAATATCCACCTTACAAAACTCGGTGCGAGTATTTGTGAGGCCAGTCAAAAAAAGATCGATGAAGTAGAAAGGAAGATAAGCCAGAATATTACAAAGGAAGAAGTAGAGATGTTTTACAAGGTCTTGGATAAGATCAAGGTAAATATCGAAAGTATTTGATGGAGGTTTTGTTTAGATGCTGAAAACATTATTAGCACAGGTAAAACAATACAAAAAAGTAACCATCCTGACGCCGATATTCACGGCGCTTGAAGTCTTTATGGAAGTAGCCATACCGTTTGTCACGGCGGCGATAATCGATAAGGGGATCGAAGCCGGTGATATGAGTCAGGTCTATCTCTATGGCGGGATAATGGTCGCTTTGGCTTTTTTGAGCTTGTTGTTTGGGATTTTGGCCGGTAAGTATGCGGCGATCGCTTCCACGGGTTTTGCCTGTAATTTAAGAGATGGGATGTATGAAAACATCCAAAAGTATTCCTTCTCCAATATCGACAAATATTCAACAGCCGGTCTTGTAACCAGAATGACGACCGATGTTACAAACGTTCAAAACGCTTTTCAGATGTGTTTGCGCATCGCCATAAGGTCACCGCTCACGCTGATCTGCTCGCTTTCAATGGCGCTTTATATCAGTCTTGATCTGAGCTTTATCTTCTTTATCGGGATGGTCGTTCTCGGCTTGGCACTGTTTTTTATCATGACCCAAACGACTAAGATCTTCCAGAAAGCCTTTGAACAATATGACGCCGTCAACGCCGATGTACAAGAGAATGTCACGGCGATCAGGGTCGTCAAAGCTTTTGTCAGAGAGAAGTTTGAGACTGAGAAATTCCAAAAGTCGGTCACAAAACTTTACAATCTCTTCTGTAAAGCGGAAAAGATCTTGGCTTTCAACAACCCGATCATGATGCTTGTCGTCTACGCAAGCATGATCGCTATCTCGTGGTTTGGCGCTCATTTTGTCGTCGGGGGCAACCTTACGACCGGTGAGCTGACCAGTATGTTCTCATATGTCATGAACATTCTGATGAGTTTGATGATGCTATCGATGATCTTTGTCATGCTAACGATGTCAATGGCCAGTGCTAGACGTATTGCCGAGGTCCTGAATGAAAAATCTGATCTCACAAACCCACAAGAGCCAATCGAAGAGCTAAGGGACGGATCGATCGAATTTGATCATGTCTCCTTTGCTTACAAGCATGGCGGTACGGGTGAAGATACCCTTAAAGATCTGACCTTCAGCATTAAAAGTGGTGAGACGATCGGTATTGTCGGTGGTACCGGCAGTGGTAAGTCAAGCTTAGTCAATCTGATCTCAAGACTTTACGATGTGACTAAAGGAAGCGTTAAGGTCGGCGGGGTCGATGTTCGCAACTATGATATGGAAGCCCTGAGAAATCAAGTTGCCGTCGTCTTGCAGAAAAACGTCTTGTTCAGCGGTACGATCTTGGACAATCTGCGCTGGGGCGATGAAAACGCGACCCTTGAAGAGTGCGTCGAGGCGTGCAAACTCGCCTGTGCTGACGACTTTATCCAAAGCTTCCCCGATAAGTACAACACCTGGATCGAGCAGGGCGGTACCAATGTCTCCGGTGGTCAAAAACAGCGTCTTTGTATCGCCAGAGCTTTGCTTAAAAAGCCGAAGATATTGATCCTTGATGACAGCACCAGTGCCGTCGATACGGCGACCGATGCCAAGATCCGCGATGCCTTTAAAAACAAGATCCCCAATACGACAAAGATCATCATTGCCCAAAGGGTTACCAGTGTCATGGATGCCGATCGGATCTTGGTCTTAAAGGATGGTGAAGTCAACGGTTATGGTCCGCATGCTGAGCTTGTTGAGACCAACGATATCTATAAAGAGATGTATGAAACACAGACCAAAGCCGGCGGCGATTTTGATGAAGGAGGTGATTAGCGATGTCAAGAATGCCAAGAGGTGAAGTCACTTTAGGTGGTGACATCAAAAAACAATTCCGAATCATCAAAAGGGTTCTGGGTTACATGCTTAAAAATTATAAAGTTGCGTTTATGATCGTAGTCGTCTGTATCATCGGTCAGGCGCTTTGTACCTTGCAGGGTATGCTTTTTACCCAAAGGCTTATCGATGACTTTATCGCTCCGATGGTCGCCAGTGGCTCGACGGATTTTGGCCCCTTAGCCAACGCTTTGATGATGATGGCGCTATTTTATGGAATGGGAATCGTCTTCTCTTAT
>CALUZL010000005.1 GCA_944325295.1 uncultured Erysipelotrichaceae bacterium
GATGATCTCGATACCGGCTTCATCGACACTTTCCTGAATCTTGTTTTTGATGCGCTCAGCCACCACGGTACTTGAGCCTCGAAGACTTCCATCATCCGCCTTGCCATCACCTGTCGTATCGATATTCTCGGCGACATCATAGGGATAGATCCTAACGATGTCCCTTAAAGCGGTGTCACACATCAGCGATAAAAATTCTTTGTAGTTATCGACATTAAAGACTGCTTTGGCCGTATCGACGATGCGCCAGGTTACAGCAATGCCGATCTCGACCGGATTGCCTAAGACATCATTGATCTTCTGACGCGCATTGTTAAGAGTCATGACCTTTAATGAGAGTTTGTTTGTCGCGTCTGCTTTGACACTCTGCCCGCTTATTTGAATACCCTCACCGTTTTTCACATCACCGCTTTGTGAAAGCTGCGTGTTGCGTGCCGGATTGATGGAACTGCAAAACGGATTGACATAAAAGAATCCGGGACCCTTGAGAGTGCCGACATATTTGCCGAAAAGGGTTAAGACAAGGGCTTCTTGCGGTCTTAAGACCTTAAGTCCTGCTAATGCGATGATAGCGGCGATAAAAACGACGATCATAGTGACCGCCAAGACAGCCGCGAGTGTTTCATCTTTTAGATTAAAAGCGTAGATAAAACCGCATATTCTTAGTATTATAATAGCGATGAGAAGAAGCATGGCTAGCATGCCATATCTTTTGCCGGTTAAAATTTTTTCTTTCATAATTAGCTCCTTTGATATCATTATGATATCAATAAGATACTATCAGATCAAGAAACTGTCGTCAAGTTCTTCTGAATGGATTAGTTTAATTGCTGATCTGTATTAGCGAGTGATGAATTAAAAAGGAATTTATAAAAACCCGCATCGCTGCGGATCTTCATATCAATCTCTTTTCAACGTTGCCGTCAACTCCGCCAAGTGAGTCAAAGACGATGATGAAAGCATGCTTATCCATCTCTCTGATCTTGTGTCTCAGTTCATTGACTTCGTATTTTGAGACGATCGTCACCAAGACATCGGTCTCGGTATTGGTATAAGCTCCCATGCCCTTCCAATAGGTCACACCACGGTGCTGATCGGCGATGATCATGTGTTTGACCTCTTTGTTTTTGGTGAAGATCATAAGGCTGACTTCGATATTCTGAAGGTGCGTCTTATCGATGACGACAGAGAAGATCGCGGTCTGCAATACCGAATAGATCGCCACTTCAACATCAAATAATAAGGCACAGACGACATATAAGACGATATTGTAGTACAGATTGACTTTACCGACGCTTAGTCTTGGCGCTTTGGCCATTAAGACCATGCCAGTGACATCGTTTCCGCCGGCTGAAGCTTTGGCGGTCAAGACAAGACCGGCACCGATCCCGGAAATGATCGCTCCGATCGTAAGTGATGCCAGCTTGTCAGCGATGATCGGTGTCGTCGGGATCAAAGAAAAGGCAAACGTTTGAATGACGACGCTGAGGATCGTCTTGTAGACAAACGGTCCGTTTAGTACTCGGTATGCCACAAGCAATAGCGGAATATTGATTATGAAGTTGACGATACCGGCGATATCAAAACTCGGATCAAGACTTGTATAGCGTACAAGCAATGTCCTGATGATCTGTGCCGTGCCGACGATACCACCGTTATAGACTCCCGTCGAAACTATAAAAATGTTACACCCCAAACAAAATAAGATCGATCCCCCGATCACAAGACCGATATCCTTCATTTCGATCTTTTTCATATCATTCAAGCGTTATTCTTTTGATCTTGTCATGCGGACGCATATTACGGACAGCTTCAAGGTTGTCGGTTACCATACCAAAGACCGTATAGTCACCATCGAGATGGGGTTGCACCTCATGACAGATATAAAACTGACAGCTAGCCGTATCTTTACCCCGATGGGCCATGGCGATCGCGCCGGCCACATGTTTTAGGGGATTGCCTTCGTTTTCGTTTTTGATCGTATAAGACAATTCACCCGTACCATCGCCATTGGGGTCACCACCCTGCGACACAAAACCTTTGATCACCCTATGAAACGTCAAGCCGTCATAAAACCCTGCACGCGTGAGCTTTTCAAAATTAGCTACCGTGTTTGGTGCATATTCCGGATAGAGCTCAAAGCTTATCACTTCCCCGTTTTCCATTTCGATCTTTCCCTTTACCATACTACCTCCAACTAAGACCGTACAAGTCCAGTATTTTATCCATATCCTGTGAAAGTGCCTGATCTTTCAGATCCTCTATCTTCATAAAAAAGACCTCGCCTTCCTCGGAACTTTTCAGATCACCGGCAAATCGCTCCGTTTGAAACAAAAGACACAGATGTCTGTCTTCGTCGATCAACCATTCGATATAACCGATACACTCCGGATCGATCATTTCAAGGCCGCTCTCCTCAAGCATCTCTCTTTTCATCGCTTCGACGATCGTTTCATCATCTTTGACTTTACCACCCGGCAAAGTTATGCCCGGCCAGTCTTCTTTCTTACGGTCTAAGACTAAGATCTCATCCCCGTTTTTGATAAGTCCCATGTTGGTCAAGATCAAGTTTCTCACATGTTTATTATAGTCATTGCCAAGATAAATTAATAGTGTTATTATATATTAGCACTCATAATCAGAGATTGCTAATAAGACGAGTAAGGAGGTATAAAATATGGCTCTAAAACAGTTTAAGACCGAGTCTAAAAGATTGCTCGATCTGATGGCCAATTCCATCTATACAAATAAAGACATCTTCGTGAGAGAACTGGTGTCAAACGCTTCTGACGCTTTGGACAAAAGGCATTATCTAGCGCTTACTGATACCGATCTTGCCGATGACGACTTACACATTGCGATCACCCTTGATAAAAAAGCGCGCCTTTTCAAGATCAGCGATAACGGTATCGGCATGGATCGTGAAGATCTTGAAAATAACCTCGGAACTATTGCCAAAAGCGGTTCTTTTGACTTTATAAAAGAGCTCGAAGATAAAAAAGATGTCGATATCATCGGCCAATTCGGGGTCGGTTTTTACAGTGCCTTTATGGTCGCTGATCGCATCGAGGTCCTGACAAAGAAAGTCAAGACGGATAAAGCTTACCGCTGGATATCCGAAAGCGAGGAAGGCTACGAGATCAAGACAGCGCAAAAAGACAGTGTCGGTACCGACATCATCTTACACCTCAAAGAGGATACCGATGAGGTCAAGTATTCTGACTATTTAAACAGCGATTACATTCAGGTCTTGATCAAGAAATATTCCGATTACATCCGCTATCCGATTCGAATGGACGTCGAAGTCATCAAGACGACAGATGAAGAGGGTAAAAGCGAGACCAGGATCGAAAATAAGACGATCAACTCGATGACACCGCTTTGGCGCAAAAACAAAAAAGATATCACCCCGCAAGAGTATGAAGACTTCTACATGCAGACTTTCTATGACTTTAATAAGCCTTTAAAGACCCTGCACTACTCAGTCGAAGGCAATACTTCTTATACGGCTTTACTGTTCATCCCTTCAAAAGCACCATACAATTACTACACCACCGACTATAAGCTCGGACTCAAACTTTACTCTAGGGGCGTCTTTATCAAGGATGAGGCCAGCGAGCTTGTTTCCGATTGTTTCCGTTTCATCAGAGGGTTAGTCGATAGTGACGACATCTCTTTGAATATCTCCCGGGAGATCTTACAAAAAGATCATCAGATGGAAGCGATCAAAAGATCGATCGATAAAAGGATTAAGACGACTTTAGAGAAGATGCTGAATGAGGAATTTGATGAGTACACTAAATTCTTTGAGGAGTTTGGAGCTCAGCTCAAATTCGGAGCTTATGAAGACTATGGCAAGAATAAAGATATGCTCGTCGATCTTCTCATCTTTAAATCTTCATATAAAGACGAATACACGACCCTTAAAGACTACATTCAAAGGATGAAGGAGGGCCAAAAAGAGATCTACTACGCCGTCGGTGAATCGATCGCCAAGATCAAAGAGATGCCCCAGATCGAAAAAGTCCTCGACAAAGGCTATGAAGTCCTCTACTTTTTAGACAATGTCGATGAGTTCTTGGCTACGATCCTCATGAATTATGACGGTCATAGTTTCAAGTCGATAAACAAAGGTGACGTCGACTTTGAAAGTGCCGAAGAAAAAGAAAAACGTGAAAAAGAGACTTCCGAAAATAAGGACATCCTCGATGAGATCAAAAAGGTCCTCGGCAACAAAGTCATCGACGTTCGGCTTTCGTCAAGACTTAAAAGCCACCCGGTCTGCTTAGTCGCTGACGATAACCTGTCCCTTGAGATGGAACGCTTCTTAAATGAGACCAATCAGGGCAAAGGTTTAAAAGCCAACAAGATCCTGGAGATCAATCCCGATCACGACCTGTTCAAAGCACTGAAGAAAGCCTACGATCGTCATGACGATATTGACACTTTTGCAAGCGTCCTTTACGATCAGGCTCTGCTTTTGGCCGGACTTGAGATCGATGATCCCGTCGCTTTCAGCAAGCGCATCGCCAATATGATGATAAGGGCAATCGACAATGAATAGATTTGATGCGCTGATCGTCTTATTTCTCTTTATGATCGGCTGTATTGCCGGCTGGTTTGGTGAGTTGTTCTTTAACCGTTTCATCTCCAAGAGAAAAAAGTGGGTAAATCCGGGATTTTTGCAAGGACCGTATCTGCCGATCTATGGTTTTGGTACAGTTATCCTTTATATCTTAAGTTACATCCTAAACCGTTTCACTTTAGGATCGCTCTTGTTTGATGTCATCTTCATCTTCTTTGTGGCGATGATCATCATGACGCTGCTTGAACTCATCGGTGGTGAATTCTTCACCCACTTCATGCACATCCGCCTTTGGGATTACAGTGAAGAAAAGTTCAACTACAAAGGCATCATCTGTTTGCGTTTCTCGATCCTTTGGGGTGTCGTCTCAATCCTTTACTACTTCCTT
>CALUZL010000006.1 GCA_944325295.1 uncultured Erysipelotrichaceae bacterium
GATTGCCCGATCATAGGCTCTGACAAATTCAAGGCCGCTCACTTGTTTGGGGATCTCTTTCAATATGTCATTATCAGCGATCAAAAAGGCACCCATCGGTAAGCCATGACTTTTATGGTAGTCTTTATCGGTGCTGTGATCAAAGATGAGATCGGGCAGTTTGTTGCCTTTGGTGTAGGTGTGCATGAACTCAGGGTACTTGTTGTAGACAGCGATCTCTTTGGCGTATTTTAGACCGATGGCGACATCTTTTTCAGTTGCAGCCCTGACGACTTCAGCAAAGCTTTTCTCACTCATCGGATATTCCTTGATGATGTGATAAGAACTGTCGGCGATCGTCGCCCCGTTTATGTTTATGTAGTAGTCCGAGTGGATGGTAGCGAAGATGTCCGGCTGCATGAAGGTCAAAAGCCGACCGGTACAGACGACGACTTTTATGCCTTTGGCAGTAAGTTTGCTCAGGGCTTGTTTGGTGATATCGTCGATGACTCCTTTTCCTCTGGGGATCAAAGTCCCATCGATATCGAAAGCTATCAGTTTAATGTTCATGGATTTATTATAACACTTATCAAAATTTCATAATTATAATGTATAATGAATGAGCTTTAAGGGAGGTGATACTATGGATGGACACGAGCGAAGTTTGCAGTATATCGATAGTATCTTCTTCGATATACCTTCGATCTAAAAAAGGGAGGTAAATATAATGAATGAAAAGATCTTAGAACTTATAAAAAGCGGTGACTTTGCGGCGCTGAAAAAACTTTTGACTGATGTGAACCTTGCCGATATCTCTGAGATCATCGATGAGCTCGAGGGTGAAGATGCCGTCATCGTCTTTCGCCTTTTAAACAAGGATGAAGCTGCCGATGCGTTTTCTCGAATGGAAGTCGCCACCCAAAGCAAGCTTGTCGAAGCACTGGCCGATGATGAGATCAAAGATGTCGTAAACAAACTCTATCTTGATGATGCGGCCGATCTCATCGAAGAGATGCCTTCAAATCTGGTCAAAAGGATCTTGCAAAACACTTCCAGCGACAAACGCCAGGCGATCAACGAACTTTTAAAATACCCTCAAGACAGTGCCGGCAGCATCATGACTACCGAATTTGTCGACCTCAAAGAAACGATGAGCGTCAAGGAGGCTTTTGAGCGCATCCGCAAGATCGGTAAAGACAAAGAGACGATCTATACCCTGTATGTGACGGATATGCAAAGACATCTGGTCAGGGTCATAACCGTCAAAGAATTACTTCTGGCCGGACTTGATGCGATCGTTAAAGATATCATGGAAGAAAACGTCATCGAGATAAGTACGCTCACCGATAAAGAAGAAGTTGCCAACATGTTTGACAAGTATGACTTTTTGGCGATGCCGGTCGTCGACAGCGAGAAGAGGCTTGTCGGTATCGTTACGATCGATGATGCGATGGATGTCATGCAGGATGAAGCCAATGAAGACTTTGAGATCATGGCCGCCGTCACCCCCAGTGATGAGAGCTACTTCAAGATGTCGGTATTTGAGCACACCAAACACCGTATCGTTTGGTTATTGATATTGATGCTTTCGGCAACGATAACCGGTACGATCATCACCCACTACGAAGAAGCGTTCAGTGCCGTGCCGATCTTGGTGTCGTTTATACCGATGCTGATGGACACAGGCGGAAACTGCGGTTCACAATCTTCGACTTTGATCATCAGAGGTCTGGCTACCGGGGAGATTGAACTCAAAGATATCTTTAGAGTCTGGTTTAAAGAGATAAGGATAGCTTTGCTTGTGGGCGTGATCCTATCGGTCGTAAATGGGCTACGGATCGCTATTCAGTATAGTGATGTCATTTTGGCTTTAGTTGTCGGCATCACTTTGCTTTTAACGGTCATCCTTTCAAAATCACTCGGCTGCATCTTACCGATGGCAGCTAAAAAGCTGAAACTTGATCCAGCGATCATGGCTTCACCACTGATCACTACGGTAGTCGATACCTGCTCGATCCTCATCTATTTCAATGTGGCCGTGGTATTGTTTGGAATATAGTAACCCAAGGTGTGCCTTTCAAGGGCGTACAATTCTTCAAGAATGTCGTAATATTTAGGGCTGTTGTGTTTAGCGTATAGCTTACATAACAGCTCTTTTATCATCAGATACTCATCCCGATCTTCTATATGGCGCAAAAGCGCTAAAGTCTTTTCGGCTCGCTTTTCAATAATATCCAAGCATTCATCGTAAAAGTAATACTTATAAAGTTCGATAAGTGACCTATTTACTTCATCATCCTCACGACATTGTTTAGAATAGGCATACCATTTATCAAAGAGGTTTATGTCATTTGTCAGGTAAGAGAAGTATATTATTACGCAGATAAGATTAAGATCGTACCCATTTGTGTCTTCATTATAGATTTTGTTTATAGTGTTTCTTACAGATTGATAATCGCCATTTTTGATATAACACCATAAAAGACCACCTCGGAGTTGATGAGTGCTATTGTGATCTGTGATAGAATAACTTTTTATAAGATCAAGGTAAAATGATATGGCTGTTTCAAATTCGCCTGCGTGTGACGAAATATAAGCCAGCACATTTTTGCAATTTTTGACTTTTTCGGATATTTTATGATTTTTGAATATTTCTAAAGCATTATTAACTAAAGCATATGCCGCTAGATTGTCGTTTCGATTAGATATTATCCACCCTATCCGATAGGCATTCATGGCGTAACCCAATGATCTTTTATCTATCTTTAGTCCTTTTTCATACCAGTGATAAGCGATATCTATTTTGCCTTTAAGACGGTAAAAATAGCCGATGGAATTATAGAGTATCTGCTTATCGTCTAAAGATAAAAAGGAAGAGAAGTTTCTTTCAAAGTTAAGCAACTCCTTGATATCACAATTTTTATGTTTATAAAGGTCATGGACAAATTCAAAAAGAGGATATCTGTACATAGATAGTGACTTAGATATATTTTCCTTTTCGTTATCGATGAGATCATGATACTTGTCTATATTCTCATCATCAAAACTCAGTATGGCTATGTATAGGTTACTAAACAGTTAATCATAGTGATCGATCGTTTCTTTGTCTGTGGCGAAATCGATATTCAGAAGTTTTATGATCGCTTCAGCACTTTCTCTTTTTATAGTTCTTTTACCGTTTTCGATCTTTGAGATGTGACTTCTGGTATAACCGATCATAGCTTCGACATCTTCTTGAGAAAGACCTTTTTTCTCTCGATGATCCCTCAGCACTTTACCAAATATCTTACAATGAAGTTTAATCATACCCTTATTTTAAAAAATAATATCTTTAAACGCAAATAAGAGAAATGTGCCAAAAATAAGCATAAAAACAGTATCTATTTTGGCACAGTCTTATTTCAGGACATCTGATAATATGAAATTAGGATAAATAACGGTAATTATCGAAAAAAGTGTCGGGGGAGGGCTATGTTATAATATAAAAAAAGAGTGCTTTGTATGAAATTATCTAATGTATTTTATGATTGTGTTAGAAGATGTTGGCGCGATGATGCCAAAGAGATGGTGTACAGAGAAGAAAAGTATACCTTTGATTGGGAAAAGAGAGGGCATCAAAGGATCTTTTTGGGGATAATCGATCTTGGAGCTTTAAACATCTGCTGGTTATTGGATGTCTTCCTTTTGGATAAAGTCATCTACAAAGCCTACGATTTTTCTTTTGCGGCAAGGATAGATGTCGACATCCTGATACTGATCATCGCCTGGCTTTTCATGAATTTCTTGATGAAAGTCATCTTGCTAAGGACATACTATACCAAGATAGAAGACTAGACCTCTAATCGTCTCTATGAATTGGTTCGATCACCGCCGGATCGATGACAGCAAGTCAGTCACAGCGAAGTTAAGGGAGCGTTATTTTGAGATTGCTATAATGAGACTGTATTGCTATTGAACATTTGGCCACAATGTGGCTCAATTTTCAATACTATTGACATTTTGGACAATTAATGGCTAAAATGTCAATGAGGTATTATTCGTGATTAAAAGAGAACGTTATGTAAAGGAGATCAGAGAGTTTTACGATTCCGATCTCATCAAGATAATAACCGGTATTAGAAGGTGTGGTAAGTCTGTTATATTGGCGCAAATAAAAGAAGAGATATCTTTGCATTCTTCAAATATCATCTATTTGGATTTTGAAGACAGGTCGACGACGTCATTTATCACTACTTGTGACGATATCATCGACTATGTAGATAACAAGAGAGATAAAAATCATCTTTGCTACGTATTTTTAGACGAGATCCAGACGATAGAAGATTGGCAAATCGCGTGTAAAACTTTAAGAAGACATAATTGTTCGCTATTTATCACGGGGTCCAATTCTAAGCTTCTGTCAAGAGAATTTACCAAAGAATTATCGGGCAGATACGTCTCTTTTCGGATAAGGCCGTTTGTTTATAAGGAACTTTTAGAATACGCTAAAGAATTGGAAAAGAACATTACTGTTACTGATTATCTGATATGGGGCGGCTTTCCGCAAAGAGTGGAGTTTAACAGTGAAAATGCCCAAAGAAGATATTTAAATGATCTTGATGAGACTATTGTTACAAATGACATCATCAATCGTTACAGGATCAAAAAGAGTGAGGATTTTAAAAAGGTGACTAATTATATACTGGTATCTAATGCGCGAAATTATTCAGCAAAGTCGATATGTGATTACATGAATAGTCATGGAACAAAATGTGCGGTCAATACCATAAAGAAATGGTTATATTATCTAAAAGAAGCTTATATCATCGATACAATCGATCAATACTCACACAAAACCAAGAGAATATTAGAATATCCGAAAAAGATCTATGACAGCGACGTTTCTTTAAATTCCATCAGAAAAACCGATAATCGTTACGACCTTTCCCATAACTTAGAAAATATCGTCTATAACGAATTGTGCTATAGGGGATATAGCTTGACGGTATATGATAACCGTGGCAGAGAGATCGATTTTTTGGCAAAAAAAGGCAATTACACTTATTATGTGCAAGTGGCTCTGACTATAGGCGAAGATAAAGCTTATGAAAGGGAGTTTAAGGCTTTTAGAAGCCTCGATCAGATAGACAAGAAGATCATAATTACAATGGATGAGATCGACTATTCTACAAGCAATGTTGAGCATATCAAGTTCAAGGATTTTTTGCAAAGAGATGAACTTTAACTTTATATAAGGATTTACTTTAAAAGGAGTTTGATATGGTTTTAGGAAAAACAGATATTCAAAAGATCACGATGCAGTACTATTCGCACTTTTGTTGTACGGATATTTTAAAGCTTGAACACGGTGTCCATTTTATATGTTCAAAGATGAGAGACAGTACTTTAAAAGGATTTGGTTGTAAATATCTACTTTATATTTTTGAAGGCGAAGACCGCTTTGTGGTCGTCTATAGCCCTGATCTTGAAGATTTCATCATGACTTTAAAAGGTCTTAAAGGCCAAGCCCTGATCGCTGCTATCGAGGCCAAATATGAACTTGAGAAAATGTGCTTGTTCATGTTTGAAGAGGAAAGGGTCTTGACCTATGGCGATGCCAAGGTATTGAGTGTCGATGACTATACTCTATTTGAGACATTCTTCAAAGAAGCCAATCCTTTGGCCGATCCTGAAGGCTGGTTGTCGGAGTATTTTATCAAAAAAGCTAAGAAGGGCTATTTTGCAGGTTACTTTAAGAATGATCGTTTAGTTTCGGTTTGTGATGCGCCGGATATGCCTTATATGGAAGGCAAGATCCAACATACCGGGATCACGACTTTAGAAAACGAGCGTCATAAAGGTTATGGAAAATGTACCGGTGCTTTGGCCACTCATCATTTGCTGAAGCTTGGCATTTGTCCGCAATGGGAGTGCAGTATCGATAATATCGCTTCCATCGAACTTGCAAAGGCGATCGGCTACAAAGAGATCGCCAAGGCCTACATAATAACAGGATGATATGGTAAAAAAGGTCAAAAAGAGCTCATTTTTAGGTGTGCTTACAGTTTGCTGCTTGGCAGTATTGGCGATCGTGGTCTTGGCCTGTCTTAAGTTGTACGAGGCCGGTGTCTTTGATTTTAAAGCTGTCAATAACGTCGATTTTTTAGAAGCTTTGGGCTCTTTTGGCCTTTCCGTCCTTGCCGACGTCTATGGACTTGCACTGATCTTGTGGCTTGCGGGCGGCATGATGCGAAAATATGATCTTTTTGGACCCG
>CALUZL010000007.1 GCA_944325295.1 uncultured Erysipelotrichaceae bacterium
TTTTATGCAGTGTGTAAGAAAGATAAATCAGAACTTATCAATTTATTGAAACAAAACCGGTAGAATGGTATTGAAGATTAGAATCCTGTGTCCTGAAAAATACGATTGCTGCATAGCAATATAAAAATACACAATCCTTGTTTTTATTCTTGCAGATTTTCGTATATTAAGAGAATAAAAAAAGAAGTATCCAAACTTCTCACAAAGTCTAGATACCTCTCTGATCTTCTCAATACAACGATTAACGTTTTGAGAACTGTGGCGCTCTTCTTGCACCTTTAAGACCGTATTTCTTACGTTCTTTAGCACGTGCATCACGTGTCAGATAACCTGCAGCCTTTAATGCCGGACGGTAATCATCGCCGGCTTCTAACAGTGCTCTTGCGATACCATGACGCATAGCACCGGCCTGACCGGTAAAACCGCCGCCGTAAACGTTGATGTAAACATCGAACTGATCAGCCGTGTTTGTCAAAACAAGCGGTGACTTAACGACCATTCTCAGTGTTTCCTGTGGTAAGTACTCATCTAAAGTCTTATCACCGACCGTGATGTTGCCTGTACCGGGAGTCATATAGACCCTGGCAACTGATGATTTACGTCTTCCGGTTCCAAGATATGTTATATTTGTCTTCTTCTTAGCCATTATCTACTCTCCTCCTACTTGTCTAACTCAACGGGTTTCTGTGCTGTATGCGGGTGCTCGGCACCTTCATACACGAACAAGTGAGTACGAATACGATCGCCAAGTTTGTTGTGAGGCAACATACCTTTGACAGCTTTCTCTACAAGCTCGACCGGATATTCTCTTTTCATAAGACCAATGCTTCTGGCTCTTAAGCCACCCGGATACATCGAGTGATTGTAGTAGAATTTCTTCTCTTCCTGATCACCGGTGTATACGACCTTTGAAGCATTGATGATGATGACATAATCACCGCAATCAACGTTTGGTGTGTATGTAGGTTTGTGTTTTCCGCGTAAGATCGTAGCCGCCTTAGTCGCTAAACGACCGAGGTTTTGACCTTCAGCGTCGATCACATACCATTCCTTTTTGACCTCTGCAGGTTTAAGCATCGTTGTTTGACGCATTTTACATTTACCTCTTTTCTATATGTAGTTTCCGGGGCTACCTATAACAAAAGGTGTGCCTAATTATTCTATTAGAAACACACCCTTATTTCAAGAGATTATCTGAAAACTTCAACTAAAAACAACTAAAAGATCATTTTCATCCTTAAGGAAACGACCTTTTTCTGCAAGTTTCTTTAAATACGGCTCAGTTTCTTGAGAGCTTTTTGCATCCTGAGGCGCAATATCGTGCTGGCGCTGCCAAAGTCGAAGATCAAACTGTCCTTTGTTTCGATAATAGTCTTGGCACCCACTCTTTTTATCTCGTCATAGGAGACTTTTTCAAGGTCTTCAAGTTCGATCTCAAGGGTAAAAAGGGCACTTGAAACTTTTTTGATATTATTGCTGCCGCCGACACCGTCAAATATGCGGTCAATGATAACGCTTGATCGGTTGGTACCGATGAGGTCATAGGCAAAATAGCGATAATAGGCGATCGTCATAAAGAAGTAGACGATAAAAAAGATAATGCCTACCACTAAGATTATCATGATCGCATGGCTATATTGCGGGGTTCTGACATTGATGATGTAGTCGCAAAAAGCACCGGGCATCGCGCTCACCGTCGATCCGCTGAAACTGAAACCCAAAAAGGCACTGCTTAAAAACAAGATCGCAAAAAGCGAGGCAAAAAGAACTAAGTGTGCCGCAAGTAAAAGCGGCGAAGTGAAAAGCAGCACTAACTCTAAGACAAGCGGATTGCCACAGACAAAAGACAATAAGATCGAGCCGATCAAAAACAGTAAATGTCGATGTCTTTCTTTCTTATCGCTTATCGTAAAATACAACCCGAGATAAAGTCCCGGCAGTGCAAACATGTTGATCACGTAGTACGGTGTGATAAACCTTCCGGCTCCCTTATAGGTCAAAAGGGCATCCGGCATATAAGACCAGATGTTCACATCGCCCAGTACCGTTGTTCCGCCTAAAGAGGCATAAGTACCGCCGCTTGCTGAAAACCAAAACGGATATCTTATGATGTTGCCAAGTCCGAGGATCGATAAGACGCGATCCAAAAACCCATAGACGCTAAGTCTTAAAGGATCACTTATGTCTTCGGCGATCCAGGTTATCATATGGCTTAAGAAATTGATGAAATACGGCCAGATCAAAACGATGATGATGCCGAAAAGACCGCAAAGAACGGTATTGTAGAGCATGGCTCGTGAATCATCGCTCATGAACCCGAAAAAGCTGTAGATGCTTTTCTTGCGCGACTTGAGATAGCTGTATCTGGTGATAAAGGCAACCCCAAAAGAACCGATGAGACCGGTCTGCAAAGGGTAATAGGTATCGACACCCGTATTATAAGAGAGTCCCAAGACATTGCTGTAGGCTTGTGTCAAAAGGTCATGTCTACCAAAAAACATCGTTACGACCAAGAAAGTCACATAACCGATGACCGCCAAGATCGCCGGCATGCCGCTGTTAGCTCTTTTGGCGACCAGATTGATCAAAAAGATCACCGGCATATTGATCACTAAAAAATGACCGATACGATAAAGTATCTGTCCTGTAAGCAAGATATAAGGATTGGTTATCGTGTAAAAAATATTCACGTTCTCGTTTTGGATGAGGTAGCCGATCGCGATGAATACAAACGCAAAGTAGAGTACTTTTATCGGTAATCGACAGTTGTCATAAAGCATGTTCCACTTTTTCATATCTATATCTTACCATAAAACCGCTATAATGATAGGTATGGAAAAGTATCACGTCGAAAAAGAATACAAGGTAAAGATCAGTGCCGCTCAATACCAAAGACTTCTAAACACCCTGCCATTAAAGTCGCTTCTAAAACAGACCAATTATTACTACAAAGCCAAAAAAGACATGGGGATAAGGATCAGAGAAGTGGATGGGAAGTACACTTTTACGCTCAAACACTACGATGGCAAAGAAGTCAAAGAGTATGAGTTTCCCATAAAAGAGAGATCTCTAAAAGATGAAAGGATCCAAGACCTGCTTAAAACTTTCGCTATAAATACGCGCTACTTGGGAAAAATGATCAATACGCGCGCCAATGTCGAATACCCCAAAGCCATCTTATCTTTGGATAAGTCCGAATATCTTGGAAAAGTTGATTATGAGCTCGAATACGAGCTTAAAGATAGTAAAATAGATGATATAGATAATCTGAAGGAGATATTGAAGATGATGAACATTGAATGTGTATTTTCTGATTCGACCAAATACGAGAGGTTCAACGCTGCCCTGACGGCAAAAGCGGCGATCTTTTGTGCTGATGGCCTTGAAGAATGTGAGGCGCTTATGACCATGGATCTTTTAAAGCGCGGCGGCATCTATGTCGACCTTGTATCCGTTGAAGATCACTTAGAGATAACCTCAAGCCACAATCTGCACTTTCGCTGCGACAAATACTTTGAAGACATCGATAAAGATGATTACGATGTCCTGATATTGCCCGGCGGCATCAAGGGCACACAGACTTTATCAGTAAATTTCCAACTGATCGAACTTTTGAAAAAATATAAAGAAAATGACAAACTCATCGCTGCCATCTGTGCTGCTCCGAGTATCTTTGTCAAAAACGGACTTGTTGAAGACGGAAAGTTTACGGTCTATCCGGGTTTTGAATCCGGGCTTACATCTTCGCACAAAAAAGCATATGTCGACGGCAATGTCATAACGGCCAGGGGTGTCGGTGCCGTTATCGATTTTGCCTATGCGATCATCTTTTGTCTTTTAGATGAAGAGACTGCTGACAAAGTCTTAGAAGAGATCCAATATCAGTGAAGATCATTATTTCCCCGGCAAAAAAGATCAGTGCTAAAAACGACTTTACTTTTTTGAACACTTTGCCCAAACATCAAGATCGGGCCGTCCACCTTTACGACATCTTAAAGAAACTTACAAAAGATGAGTTAAAAGCAGTCTATAAAGCTTCTGATGCGATCGTCACTAAAAGTTATGATGACATCCATAATTTTGACATCAACAAGGGTTTCCTGCATGCCCTTTTGGCTTACGATGGCATCCAATACCAAGCGATGGCCCCCTCTGTCCTCGATGAAGATGCCCTCACGTACTTAAATGAGCATCTTAGGATCCTGTCCGGACTTTATGGTGCTCTTTCGCCCTTTGATCTCATAATCCCTTATCGTTTAGAGATGGGACAGTCACTTTCGGGTCTTGACCTTTATGATTTCTGGTCTGATCTCTATAAAGACTTTCAAGATGAAGATTTCGTCATCGATCTTGCCAGCAACGAGTACAGCAAAGCCATAACGCCCTATCTTAAAAGGGTGATCCGTGTGACCTTTTTAAACGATGGCATCATCAAAGCCACTTACGCCAAGAAAGCTCGCGGAGCCATGGTCCGCTACCTTGCCCAACACAAGATCAGCGATCCTAAGGCTATAGTAAACTTTAAGGATTTGCATTATCATTATAGTGAAGAACTTTCAAAAGCAGATGAATATGTCTTTGTGGAGGAAGAATGAAATATCTCGTATTGTGTTATAAAAAGTGCAGCACCTGCAAAAAAGCCCTGAAGTTTCTCGATGACGCCCATATCGAATACGAACTTCGCGACATCAAAGACGATCGGCCAAATAGTGATGAACTTGAGAGCTGGCAGAAACTGGCCAAGGTCGATATCGATCGCTTTTTTAACACGCATGGCACCCTATACAAAGAGTTAGGACTTAAAGATAAGCTCAAAGGGCTCAGCTATGCTGAAAAGCTTGATCTTTTAAAGACCGATGGCATGCTTGTGAAAAGACCGCTTTTGATCGGAAAAGACAGAGTCCTTGTCGGTTTTAATCCAAAGGAATGGGAGAATTTATGAAGACGATCTTTGCGGTCATATTTGTATTACTTTCGACGCTATCGGTAAGTGCTTCAACGACTACCGATACCGTCTATCTCATCAAGTATAATGATCTGTTGATCCCTTTTCTGAGTGCTTTGGCGATCTACCTTTTCTGTACAGTCTTATACATCTATACGATCTTTACAAACGAAAGGATCAACCGCAAAAAAAGCTTGCTCGTTGCTACGCTTTTGTGGGTTATCATCCTGATCTGTCTTTGTACCTACTTCAATAATAATGACAGTATATTGGCTACATTGGCCCTATGTGTCATAACTTATCTTTTTATTGCTTTTCGAAGTTTCAAAAGATCATCATAACCGAGCGATTTCATCGCTCTTTTTTTATGACGAGCACAAAAAAAGAGCCCCAGGGCTCTTTAGCTTAGATCGCTTGTAAAATTGTGGTTTTCTTTGACGATGTCCAAGATCTTGCTGAGATCATCGATATAGGCGTTGGCCTTTGCTTCTTTTAGCATCTCCATGCGCTCCGGATTGAAGATGAAGCCGATAGTATAAGCGCCGACGTTTTTTCCGGCTTCGATATCGGTAACACTGTCACCGACATAGATCAGCTGATCGCGTGTCCAGCAGTTTTGAATGAGGATCTTGTTTAGACCTTCGGGATCGGGTTTTTGTTTTTCTACGTCACCACACCCGACGATATCGTCGACATACTTATCGAGTTCAAACGTCTCAAGATTGCTCAAGACCGTTTCCTTGTATTTAGTAGAAACGATACCGATGTGATAACCTTCATCTTTAAGAGCTTTAAGCGTCGATTCGGCATGGTTCATCGGTTTGTTTCTCTCTTTGAAGATCTGCTTGTTGTAGTTGCGATACTCTTGGAGCAGTTTGTCCTGATCGATATCGCTGAAATACTTTTTGAACATGTCTTGTAAGGCCGGACCTAAGACTTCAAGTTCGACCTCTTTAGTAAACAGTTCGCGGCGGTCATACTTTGTGAAAAGATAGCGATAGGTCTCAATGATGCCGGTCTGCGTATCTAAAAGCGTACCGTCAAGGTCGAAGATGATCGTTGGCTTGCTCTTTTTGATAAATTTGTCGATGACGCCAAAGAAACCCAAAAGTCCGACCAAAAGGTAGATGATGCTTGTGACTTGGGCCATGCGCAGCGGTCCGATCATGAGGGCATCCAAGCGATGTCCCTCGATAAAGAACCTGACCATGCCATACCACATCAAATAAGCCCAGACGAGATCACCGCGCTTGTTTTGAAACCTCTTTAAGACAAAAACGATCAAGACAAAACCGATGACGCAAAGAACGCTTTCATACAGAAACATCGGCTCATAATAGGTTCCGTTTATATGCATCCCGTCCTTGATAAAGCTTAAGATGCCATCATAATAAGAAGGTGTCACCTCAAAACCATAACACTCCTGATTGACGAAGTTGCCCCAGCGCCCTATCGCTTGAGCCAATAAGACATTGGGAACGATCTGATCGGCGATCCTTAAAAAATCAAGACCTTTTCTTTTACAATAGAAATAACTGTAGACTACAGCTGCGATAAAACCACCCTGGATCGCCAGTCCGCCATCCCAGACGGCAATTATCTCTAAGGGACTGGCAAGGTAATAGCCAAGATCATAGAAAACACAAAACCAAAGTCTTGCCCCGACGATCCCGGTCCATAATACATTCACAAAGATATCGTCGATATAAAACGGCGGATATTTTAACTTCTTGAGATTGCGGGAAGATAAAAAGTAAGCTATGAGGGCTCCGGTTATGATGAGGACGGCATACCAGGTTATGTGCAAGCTGCCGATCTCAAAAAAGATCTTTCTTGATGGGAAAAAGGCCATTTGGACCTCCTTTCTTTATTCTTTATCTTTAAGCGAATTCTTATCGATCAGATCTTTGAGCTTTACCTGAAAATCTTTGGCCGTATCTTCGCCTTTTTGTAAGAGACGGAAGTTGGCTACTGCCGATTCCACGATGACGCTGATCGCTCTGCCTTCTCGTACCGGGACGATGATCAAAGGTTTTTCAAGACCCATGATGTCTATCGTGTTGGTCGCGCCAAGACCGGTGCGATCGATGTTTTCGCTGTTATCAAAAAATCTGAGTTCGACGACAAAATCGAGATTGCAGCTGTCAAGACAACTGACGGCACCGTAGATCTTCGTCATGTCGATGATGCCGATCCCTCTGATCTCCAGCATGTTTCTTAAAAGATCGGGAGCCTTACAAGTCAATTCGTTGTGGACCCGATATATCTCCACACAATCATCAGCAACCAGCATATGTCCTCTTCTTACAAGATCAAGCGCCAGTTCGGATTTACCGATCCCGCTTTCCCCCTTAAGCAGAACACCGACGCCATAGATGTTCATCATGACCCCGTGAAAGATCTGGCTTGGAGCCAAACACTTGTCCAAGAAGGCCGTGACTTCGACCGATATGCGCAAAGTATCCTCGCTTGTTTGAAATACCGGAAAATTGCGCTCGTTGGCGATCTTGTAGAGTGCATCAGGACAGTTTTGTGACTTGGTGATGATGATGCAGGGCGTATAGGCATCGGTTATGATACCGAAACGCTGGTATTGAGTATCAAAATCGATATTCTCCAAGAATTCGTGCTCCTTGGTACCGATTATCGTAACTCTTTTGAGATCGTTAGCTCGCGTATAGCCGGCAAGTTCCAGTCCCGGACGATTGACATCCGGCGCAACGATCCAGCGGTTTAGACTTTCATCGTTCCCCGTGAGCTGAGTGAGATTGAATTGTTCCTTGAGATCACGGACGTAAACTTTTTTATCGAGATTTCTTTCTGTCATCTAGTCCTCCAAAACTTTCTTTAAATACTGGCCGGTATAACTGTTTTCTTTACGGCTCACCTCTTCCGGGGTACCGGTGGCAATGACCATGCCGCCGCCATCTCCGCCCTCCGGTCCCAGGTCGATGATATAATCAGCACTTTTTATTATGTCGAGGTTGTGTTCAATGACTAATACCGTGTCGCCGTTATCGACGATCTTGTTAAAGATGGCGATCAGCTTTTTGACATCGTCGGTGTGAAGGCCTGTCGTCGGCTCATCCAAGACAAACAGAGTCTTGCCTGTGGCCTTGCGCTGAAGTTCGCTGGCAAGCTTTACCCTTTGCGCCTCGCCACCCGACAGTGTCGTCGCACTTTGACCAAGCTCAATATAGCCAAGACCGACATCGTAAAGGACTTTTAACTTGTCACGGATCTTGGGGATCGCATAGAAGAATTCCAGAGCTTCCTTAACGCTCATCTTTAAGACGTCATAGATGTTTTTGCCTTTATAAGTGACTGCTAAAGTCTCGTCATTGTATCTTTTGCCATGGCACTCTTCACATTCAACATAGACATCCGGTACAAACAGCATCGAGATCTTTTTTACACCGTCGCCCTGACAAGCTTCGCAGCGCCCGCCATGGACGTTGAAGCTGAAACGACCTTTGTCATAGCCGCGCTCTTTGGCCTGTGGCGTCATGGCAAAGAGCTCACGGATGTCGTCAAAGACTCCGGTATAAGTTGCCGGATTTGACCGCGGGGTCCGGCCGATCGGATCTTGAGAGATCTCGATTACTTTGTCGATGTTGTTAAGACCGGTGATCTTTTTATACTTGCCCGGGCTTATCCGGACGCGATTGAACGATTTCAAAATGGCTTTGGTTATGACGTCGTTGACAAGCGTCGATTTACCGCTTCCCGATACACCCGTCACACAACAAAATGTTCCCAAAGGGATGCTGACATCGATATTTTTGAGGTTGTGCTCACTGGCACCACTGACTTTCAAAGTCTTGCCGTTGCCTTTTCTTCTCACCTTTGGCACTTCGATCCTTTTTATATGTGCCAGATATTGGCCGGTGATCGAATTCTTATTGGCCATGACTTCTTTTGGTGTTCCCGTAGCTATCACCTCGCCGCCATCACTTCCGGCACCCGGTCCGATATCGACGATATAATCGCTTTCCATCATCGTTTCTTCATCGTGTTCGACGACGATCAGGGTATTGCCAAGATCGCGCATATTCTTAAGCGATCTTATGAGCTTGGCGTTATCGCGCTGATGCAGGCCGATCGATGGTTCATCTAAGACATAGAGGACACCTGTAAGACCGGAACCGATCTGGGTCGCCAGCCTTATCCTTTGCGCCTCGCCACCCGACAGTGTCATCGCCATGCGATCAAGCGTCAGATAGCCAAGACCGACATCGATCAAAAACTTCAAGCGGCTCTTTATTTCTTTCAATAACAGATTGGCGATCTCCTGACGCATCTTGTCAAGTTTTAGTTCGCTTACATAGGTATACGCATCTGTAATCGCCATCTTTGTAAATTCATAGATATTCTTATCGCCGACATAAACGCTAAGGGCCATTGGATTCAATCTGGCCCCATGACACTCAGGACAGACTGATTCTTTCATATAGGACTGTAAATAGTCCTTCATCATCCCCGATTGTGTCTCGCGATACCTCCTATCGATCATCGTCTTGACACCTTCGATCATAGCAGTGCGATGATACGATGAGCCGCTGGTGTGGATATCGTAGGTTATTTCTCTGTCCGAGCCATAATAGATCACATTTAGTTCCTTTTTGGTGAATTTGCTCAAGGGTTTATCAAGATCTATATCGTAAGCGTCACAAAGGGCTTTAAAACGTTGCCAATCGACACGATCGGTATCGACTATATTCTTATAAAACCGCAGTCCTCCCTGACGAATGGAGAGGTCGCGATCGGTAAAAAGGGCATCCTCATCGATCTCTTCGGTCATTCCGATCCCATGACACTTTGCGCATGCTCCTAAAGGTGCATTGAAACTGAAAAGACGCGGTTCAAGCTTTACGACCGAAAAGCCGCATTCCGGACAGGCAAAATTGCTCGAAAAGACAACTCTTTCACTGTTTACCTTGCACACCGCCATGCCATCGGTCAATTTCAGTGCCGTCTCCAGGGAATCGGTCAGTCGAGTCTCGATATTCGCTCTTTTCTTCAAGCGATCGACGATGACTTCTATCGTATGTTTTTTATTTTTCTCAAGCGGGCTTACATCTTCGATCATGACCATTTCACCATCGATGTAAAGGCGCATGTAACCATCCCTTTTTAATTTCTCAAAAAGATCTTTGAAAGTTCCTTTTTTATCTTGAACGATCGGTGCTAAGATCTCGACCCTTGAATCATCCGCAAAAGCCATGATCCTTTTGACCATCTGAGGGACGGTCTGGGCGATTATCGGCCGATGATGATTGGGACAGTAAGGGATCCCACAGCGCGCATAAAGCAAGCGCAGATAATCATAGATCTCTGTCACCGTGCCCACGGTCGAGCGGGGGTTGTTGCTGGTGGTCTTTTGGTCGATGGATATTGCTGGGGAAAGACCGGTTATCTCATCGACGTCCGGTTTTTCCAAGCCGCCTAAAAACTGCCTTGCATAAGAGCTCAGCGATTCAACATATCTCCTTTGACCTTCGGCATAGATCGTGTCAAAAGCCAATGACGTCTTGCCGCTTCCCGATAGACCGGTCATAATGACCAGCTTGTTTCTGGGGATCGTCAGGCTGATATTCTTAAGATTATTAACCCGTGCTCCTTTGATTACGATCTCATCATTATTCATCTGCATCAAACCTCTCAATGAACTCACTTATAAAATACAACGATCCGCATACGATGACGCAACCGTATTTATCTTTCAGATAACGATAAGCTTCCATCATATCGGCAATGATCTTGATATCTAACTCTTTGCTTTCAAAGTCAGTATCCATAAGACCTTTAAAAGCTTGAAACTTAGTCAAGACGATCTCATCACACTCTTTCTTTAAGAGTCTTAACATTTTATCATATTCTTTTGACTTTATGGCACTAAAAAGAATGCCTTTGGTAAGAGGTATATCCTTTATACTCTCGATGAGTGCCTTTATACCGTCGACATTGTGAGCACCATCGATGATGACAAGCGGCTCTTTTTTGATGACCTCAAACCTTCCCTGCCACTTCGTCTTTTTGAAAGCTTCTTTGACCTTGGCTTCATCCATCTTTATCCAGCCTTTTTTGTCAAGATAGTAAAGGGCTTCAAGAGCGACAGCGGCGTTGTGGATCTGATATTTGGCATAGGTGCCAAGTTCGTATTCGTGATCTCGATAAAGAAAACAGCGCTCTTTGATCGAGGGGTGTTTTTTGACCTCCAGGTATTCACTGTGTCTTTTTTGAGCTGTATCTTTAACGATATCTTTTAAGTCTTGATCAAGATCGCCGACTAAGACAGCGCTGTCGTCTTTGATGATCCCGCATTTTTCAAGGCAGATCTTTCCAAGGGTATCACCTAAGACTTCCATGTGATCATAACCGATCGTGACAATGATGCTCAAAAGTGGTTGTTTAACGACGTTTGTGGCATCAAGGCGTCCGCCCATCCCGACTTCGACGATCGCAAAATCAACTTTTTTCTCGATGAAATAACGACACATGATGAGGTAGTCGATCTCAAACATATTGAGATCATTTGCCACAAAGAAGTCGTAGCCTTCATTGATATAGGCAAGAAACCTGTCACTTTCAATATTTTCGCCATTGACTCTTATGCGATCGAGATGTGTCCGATAATGTGGTGATTGCAAAGTACCGACGGTATATCCCAAAGCCAAAAGGCCATCGCGCAAATAAGTCACTGTCGATCCTTTGCCGTTTGTCCCGGCAACATGGATGACTTTAAAATTATGATCGGGTTGGCCGATAGCTTCATTTAAACGGCGAAAACGCGAAAACTCATTCGTCCCGCGTCTTTGTGACATTATCCATTCTAAAGCTTCATCGATATCTTTAAATTTCACCACTATATTATAATCAAGTTATTTATTTTGATAAAGCATTAAGCTACAATGTGGATATGCGGATAATCGGCAATGATTGGGACGAGGTCATCGGCGAAGAATTCGATAAAGAATACTATCGGAAACTGCGCCTTTTCTTGGATCGGGAATATCGATCAAAAACTATCTTTCCACCAGCCCGTGATCTATACAAGGCATTGCGGCTGACATCTTTTAAAGATACCAAAGTCGTCATCTTCGGCCAGGATCCCTACCACGAAAAAGGACAGGCCTGTGGTCTGGCTTTTAGTGTGAATCGTGGCGTAAAGATCCCGCCCTCCCTTTTAAATATCTATAAAGAAATACATGATGAGTTAGGAATAGCAGTCGGCGATCATGGCGATCTCAGCAAATGGGCCAAAGAAGGTGTTTTACTTTTGAACACCGTTTTGACGGTTGAAGAGCATAAAGCTAACTCACACCAAAACCGCGGTTGGGAGATACTGACCGATAAAATCATTAAAGAGCTCGATAAAAAGGATGGTCCCCTAGTTTTTCTTCTATGGGGCAGAAATGCCAAAAACAAGGCAAGCCTTCTGCATAATAAAAAGCACTTGGTGCTGACGGCTGCTCATCCATCGCCCCTGAGTGCTCATAACGGTTTTTTTGGTTGCGGGCATTTTAAAAAGACCAATGACTATTTGATCGCAAACAATACCGATCCGATCGACTGGACCGTTTAATATTCGTTGATATACTTTTTCTTCAAGTAATCCAATACTTCAACATCTGTATACAAGACGCCACCGGTGCGGTCTAACTCATTCTCCGTTTCCGAGATGACTAAATCAGCACAGACTTTTTTTGAAGCAGCTGTATTCTCTTCGCCCTTCATCCTATCACCTTCAAAACTATTATACTCCTATTTTTTGATAGTGCTTACAAATATGAGTTTTTTAAAGGAAGTAATCGAGCTGTCTCATACTATGCACACGGTAAGACCGCAAATGATCATGATGAAGGCCAAGATTGGACCGACATATTTGACAAGGCCGAGATCTTCTTCTTTTTCGCTAACTTCTTCACGACCACTTCCAAAGATCCTGATGTAGTAACTTGAGACGTTTAGTCCATTCATAAAAAAGAAGATGAGTCCAAGTACGACTAATCCGATCCCGATAAACTTATGCGACTTGGTAAAAATGGCCAAAAAAGCCAATATGACTTCACTGAGACAGCACAAAGCCGTGATCATCGTCGCTCTGCTCTTTTCTCTTTCTCGCATGAGCTCATGACGCCTTTTGTGTTCTTGGCAACAATAGAGTTCTTTTTCAGCTATTTCTTTTCCACAATATCGGCATTTATTCACAGGTAAATTATAGTAAAAAGAGCGGATATAAAAAAGGCCTTTTTCAGGCCTTACTCGATCTGACTTTTCAAATAGGCAAAGATGAAACCGTTGATGTCGCCATCCATGACCTTATTGACATTGCCTTCTTCATAACCGGTTCGATGATCTTTGACAAGGGTGTACGGACAAAAGATGTAGGAGCGGATCTGGGAACCCCACTCGATCGCTTTTTGTTCGCCCTTGAGCTCTTGCATCTGTTTTTCTTTTTCCATGATAGCTCTTTGATACAACTTACTCTTGAGCATATTCAGGCATCGTTCGCGGTTTAGTATCTGCGATCTTTCGGTTTGCGAGAAAGTGACGATCCCGGTAGGGATGTGCTTGATCCGGACAGCGCTGTCAGTCTTGTTTATGTGCTGACCACCGGCACCGGAAGAGCGCATCGTATCGACTTCCAGATCCTTTTCATCGATGTTTATCTCGATCTCATCATTGAATTCCGGAGTGATCTCCACCGAGGCAAACGACGTATGTCTTCTTCCCGAGGCGTCAAAGGGCGATATGCGCACCAAACGGTGAACGCCGGTCTCACCCTTCAAATAACCGTATGCCAGATCTCCCTTTATCAAAACGCTGCACGATTTCATTCCGGCTTCATCACCATCTTGATAATCTAAAACTTCAAAACTATAACCGTTTTTAGTGGCGTAGCGCTGATACATCCTATAAAGCATCGCTGCCCAGTCCTGAGATTCCGTACCGCCTGCTCCCGGATGGATCTCCAAGATCGCATTAGAATGATCGTAATCGTTTGATAAGAGGACTTGGATCTCATACGCTTCAAAATTCTTTAAAACTTCTTCGTATTCCTCATTTAATAGGTCGAAAAGTTCTTCATCGTAAGCCTTATTCAGATCTTCGCACATCGCAAAGATATCGTTTAAAGCTGTTTCGTTTTTAAAATAGCTCTCATACAGGTTTTTCTTGGTGTTGTACTCACGGATGAGATTTTGCGCCGCCTTGGGGTCATCCCAAAAATGTTCATCCCCTTGACGAACTTCAAAATCAGTCAATTCCTTTTTCATCTTTTCAAGATCTAATGAATCGCCCAAAAGTGACAGTTTTTTGAGACTTGACTCAACAGCTTGTTTAATATCGTATAACTCCAATACTATTCCTTCTCCTTAACTACGACTCTGACATTCAGACAAAATCTGACCGTTTCCTCGGAAATGGTATTCATCATCTCTTCAAAGAGTTCAAAACCCTCTTCGATATAGGCCTGCAACGGATTGTTTTGGGCATAAGAGCGAAGGTGGATACCCTCTCTCAACTTCGACATGATATCGATGTGGTTGACCCACGCTCTGTCCATAACTCTTAAAGCCATGGTCTTTTCTGCCGGTAAGATCTGCTCTCTATACGGAGCGATCTTGCCATCATAGTAATTCCACGCTTCTTCGACACACTTATCAGTTATCTCTTTTTCGCTCAAACCGTTTAGATCTTCAGCTTTGAGATCGGTATCAAGACCCATCTTGCGCAATGCCTCAACCAAAGCCTTTGTATCGGTGATCTCTTTATTGCGATCTTTTGTGGTATGAGATCTGACGAGGTTGTCGACAACTCTTTCAAACATCGATTTGACAACGCCATGGACATCATCGTTTTCCAAGATAAAGTTTCTTTGGGCATACATCGTCTCTCTTTGTTGGCGCAAGACATCATCATAATCAAGCAGGGTCTTACGGATATCAAAGTTTATCCCTTCAACTCGTTTTTGCGCTTGGGTGATCGCTTTGGTGATCGTCTTATTTTCGATCGGTGCATCTGACCCCATCATCTCAAAGACGCCCTGCATCCGCTCTGATCCGAACCTTACCATCAGATCATCTTCCAGTGATACATAAAACCTTGAGAATCCCGGATCGCCCTGGCGTCCTGAACGGCCGCGCAGCTGGTTATCGATACGTCTTGATTCATGACGCTCGCTGCCAAGCACAGCTAGTCCACCCAGAGCTCTTGTCTCATCGGTGAGCTTGATATCTGTACCACGACCGGCCATGTTGGTGGCGATGGTCACCGACTTGAAATGTCCGGCTTTAGCGATGATCTCCGCTTCCCGAGCGTGGTTTTTAGCGTTGAGGACTTCATGTCTGATCCGTCTGGCCTTGAGCATCCTTGAAAGGAGCTCCGATGTTTCGACTGCTATCGTACCGACAAGGACCGGCTGACCCTTTTCATAAAGCTCAGCCACTTCATTTACCAAAGCTTCGTATTTCGCTTTTTTGTTTCCGAATACATAATCCGGATAGTCGATACGGGCAACAGGTCTGTTCGTCGGGATCTCGACCACGCGCATATTGTAGATCGAAAGGAATTCTTCCTCTTCGGTCTTAGCTGTACCGGTCATGCCGGCCAACTTCTTGTACAATCTGAAAAAGTTCTGGTAGGTGATCGTCGCTAACGTCGTCGATTCCTGTTTTACCTGCAGTCCTTCCTTAGCTTGCAGGGCCTGGTGCAGACCATCGGAATACTCTCTTCCCGGCATCTTACGTCCGGTGTTGGGATCGACGATGACAACGGCGCCCTCTTCAACGCCGTAATCGACATCGTTTTTCATGA
>CALUZL010000008.1 GCA_944325295.1 uncultured Erysipelotrichaceae bacterium
TGGTAACTGTTTTTTATGACGGTAGTATTGTCAATCAGCGGATGCGCGATATTATTTAGGATCAGATTATCACCGATTGTCGCGATCATGCCAAAGTTTTCCGATCCGAAACTCGCTTTAGCAAAAACTGCATCTAAATACATAAGCGATTCCAGATTGCTCATAAAGATATCCGAATCCTTTTGGCATTCCATAGATAACAGTTGTAATATTCTCTGTTTTTCTTTTAAGATGTCACTTTTTATCTCGCTGAGTTTGTTGTTGAGATCAACAAATGTCTTGGGTTCAACATAAGCAGCCAGACCAGAAGCACTCAATCCGTGACTTAGGCCGTCGTATTTGTTTTTGTCGTTGTTTTTGATAAAGAAACATACTCGCCCTTCTCTTTGATAGATCACAGCCTCTTGCAGTGAATTGCTGTTATCTCTTAAAAATTGTTGTGCCCTAATACTGATATCTGTTTCTAAAGCGGTCAGTTTGTTATTTAGTCCCTTGAGCTTTTCCGTGGCATCAAAGCGGATCTCGCCATTTTGATCGATGAATCTTTGAATGGTATCGATAAGACTTTGGTCGTATTGAAGAGAAATGATAAAATCATTTATTTCAGCATCTTTGAAACTTTCACCAAGTGCTTTTGAGATCCTTTTGATTTGGATGTTGTGATCGAGGATCAGGCTTATCTCTTTGGCTGTCAATGTCAGGTCGATATCGAGATTTTTTAAAAGTGGGCGAATATCAGTGATATCTGCAAAGCCGAATCTTTGATTATTTTTAAGATATTCTAAGGCTTCGGCAGTCATCTTGATGTTCCTTTTTATAACCAGTGGATTATAATCTACCCTCTCATTTGTAATAAAATCTTTGGCCATGGCAAAAGTTGCAAAACCGGCAACCTTCTTTTGGACGATATCAAGTTCCAAATTGTGATAATTATTCATCGAACACTCCATTTTCTTCAAGCCACTTCTCAAAGACGTCACGGTATTCATTTATGCCGTTCATCCCCTCCTCGATGATTTCACTGTCAATATTGTTTAGGGCGATATCGACCATTTTATCACTTAATGCATTAAAAGGTTTAAACAAAGTCTTTTCACGTACAAGAGATCCATTTTCGACAAGCGGTGTCATGAGCAAGATACCTAAGATCGATATCCAAATAAAGCCATTTATAAAGCCTGTTATAAGTCCACCGATCGCATTGACACTACCGATCACGGGTATATTTTTTATACCCTTAAAAAGTGGTAAGATAAAAGCAAAAATAACCTTAAAAATGATGATTATAACAACCATCCAAAGCAAGATATTGATAAGGGGTTGAAGTATGGCATCAAGGAGCGTTTCATCTGCGTGCACAAAAGGCAAGTGCTCGGCAAGGATTGGTGCCAAAAACCAGGCGATGAGAAGAGCTATAAAGAAGGATAAAAGATCGAGCAGCTGATAGATAAACCCTCTTTTAAAGCCGATTATCAAAGAAATCACCATGATAGCAATCAAAACGACATTTACAAGTATATAAAGACTTTCAGGTATAAACATATCTCCTCCAAAGTTTAGTTTTAAATATATATGTGTTATTATAGCATAGATGAACAGTTTGAGTTTTAAACTAACAGATAAAGAGATCGACGATTTGCTTTTAAGATATCAAAGTTGTCTTAAGGATAACCCGAATGAGTATGTAAAAGCATTTATTAAAACTCCCGATGACACGACGATAACGATATATAAAAACGGCAAGGTTCTTCTTCAAGGAAAAAATGCTCATGTCTACGGTGCTGAATTTTTAAAAAAAGATATCGCGGAAGCCGGGTCGGATGAAGTCGGTACCGGCGATTATTTCGGACCCATATGTGTATGCGCTTGTATCGTCGAAAAAAATGATCGCGAATATCTTGAGATGCTCGGGATCAATGACTCTAAAAAAATGAACGATGACTATATACTCAAGATCGGTCAAGAAGTCATGAGTAGTTTAAAACATTCTCTTTTGATTGTCGATGATCTCACTTACAACCGCGCTCATGAACGCTATAATCTGAATGAAATCAAGGCAAAACTGCACAATCAAGCTTATATAAACCTAAAGCGCAAAGGGTATAAGATCCCTTCTGCTGCATATGTCGATCAATTTGAGGATAAAAGTGTCTACTTTCGACATCTTATAAACGAGAAAGAAGTCTATCACGACCTGTACTTTGAGATCAAAGCTGAAAGCAAGCACCTTTCTGTAGCTTGTGCGTCGGTCATCGCCAGATATGCCTTTTTAAAAACGATGCGAGTGCTGAATGAGAAATACCGTTTTGATTTTCCCTTTGGTTCAAGAGGAGCCGTTGACCAAGCCGGTATCCGCTTTTGTGAGGAGTATGGTATAGATAGACTTAAAGAGGTCGCTAAACTTCACTTCAAAAATACCGAACGCATAATAGAGGCCGTAAAAAAAGATCGAGAAATAGATCTCGATCAATTTAGGTTGTTGGATTGATTTTTGACGATGACATCATGAGCGCCGCCTTCGGTGATCGAAGTTTCGCTGACAAGTGTCAACTTAGCATTTTCGCGAAGTTGCTTTAGGGTGATGCAGCCGCATGAGCACATCGTCGACTTTATCTTGGCGGCCGTTATTGCGACATTATCTTTCAAGAATCCGGCATAAGGCACATAAGAGTCGACGCCTTCCTCAAAAGATAACTTGCTTTTACCGCCCATATCGTATCTTTGCCAATTTCGTGCTCGATTGGAACCTTCGCCCCAATATTCCTTATAGTATGAACCATTTAAGATGATCTTATTGTTGGGAGCTTCTTCAAAGCGGGCAAAATATCTGCCAAGCATCACAAAATCAGCCCCCATAGCCAAAGCTAAGGTGATGTGATGGTCAAAGACGATACCGCCATCAGAACAGACGGGGATGTAATATCCGGTCTCCTCATAATATTTGTCACGAGCGCGGCATACATCGATAACGGCACTGGCCTGGCCTCTGCCGATACCTTTTGTTTCTCTGGTTATACATATCGAACCGCCGCCGATACCGACTTTTATAAAATCAGCTCCTGCATCGGCTAAATAGCGAAAGCCTTCCTCATCGACAACATTCCCGGCGCCCACTTTGACGCTGTCACCGTATTTTTCTCTGATCCATTCGATGGTCATCTTTTGCCATTGCGAATAGCCATCGCTCGAATCAATGCACAGGACATCAGCTCCGGCTTTTACAAGTTCCGGAACGCGCTCTTTGTAATCGCGAGAGTTTATCCCGGCACCGACTAAAAAGCGTTTATGATCATCTAAGAGTTCATTGGGGTTGTCTTTATGGGCCTCATAGTCTTTCCTGAAGACAAGATAGACTAAATGACCGTCTTCGTCAATGACCGGAAGAGTGTTCAACTTGTGTTCCCAGATGAGATCGTTGCAAGTAGAAAGGTCATAACTGACTTTTCCACAGATCAAATCTTTAAATGGCGTCATATATTTGGATACCGGCTCATCTAAAGATACACGACTCAAACGATAATCGCGCGAAGTAATGATTCCCTCAAGTTTCCCAAAGGGTTTACCATCATCAGTTACAGCGACTGTCGAATGCGAAGTCTTTTCAATGAGTTCTATTAGATCACCGATCGTTTGATCGGGCCGAATGTTGGAATCTGAAACAACAAAACCGGCCTTATGATTTTTGACCTTCTTGACCATTTCCGCTTCTTGAGCGATCGATTGTGATCCGTAAATAAAAGATATGCCTCCCTCTTTAGCTAAAGCGATAGCCAGTTTATCGTCAGATACCGACTGCATGATCGCACTGACAAGGGGCAACTTGAGTTCGATATTACTCTTTTCACCCTTTTTAAATTTTACAAGGGGCGTTTTAAGATCTACTCTATCGGGCGTACAATCAGTTGTCGTTAAGCCCGGAATCAGCAAGTATTCATTAAAAGTATGCGAGATATCATTAAAAAATATTGCCATACTATCCTCCCTTTTGCAGTATTATACAATGTGTCAATAGATTTTTAAAAGATTATATACTATAATTTTAAAGAATTTAAGGAGTTGATTATGCGATTAAAAAACAGTTACTTTTATACTTTACGTGAGGATGTAAAGGATGAAGATTCTATAAGCGGTAATTTGCTGGCTAAAGCAGGATATATCAAAAAAACATCAGCTGGTATCTATATGATGTTGCCTTTAGGTTTCAAAGTAGAAAAGAAGATCGAAGCCATTATCCGCAAGCACATGGAAGAAGCCGGAGCTCAGGAGATCCGAATGCCGGCACTCATCGCCAGCGAGTATTACGAAAGATCGGGACGACTTGAAAATTTCGGTCCTTCGTTATTTAAGCTCAAAGATCGTGCAAATAAGAATTTTGTCTTAGGTCCAACCCACGAAGAACTCTTTGCCTTAGCTGCCAAGATGAAGATCAGATCTTATAAAGATATGCCATTCAACCTCTTTCAGTTTCAATCGAAATACCGTGATGAACCACGTGCACGTTTCGGTCTTATCAGAGTCAAAGAATTTGTGATGAAAGATGCTTATTCTTTCGATACTGACGAAAAAGGCCTTGACCTTTCCTATCAAAAGATGTTTGAAGCTTATAAAAGATCATTTGATGAAATGGGTATCAATTATCGGATTGTCAAAGCAGATACCGGTGTGATGGGCGGACTTTTAAGTGAAGAGTTCCAAGCGATAACACCAATCGGGGAAGATACGGTCGTCTATTGTGAACAATGTCATTACGCATCAAACGACGAAATAGCTTCATGCCAGAAAAATGAAATTAGCAAGGAAGCACCAAAGGAAAAAGAACTCGTATACACCCCCAATGCCGGAACGATCCAAGATGTTTGTGACTACCTCAAACAAGAGGCAAAGGATTTTGTAAAGACACTTATTTATAAAGTAGATGACGCATTTTATGCCGTGATGGTAAGAGGCGATCGAGAGATCTCAGAAACCAAACTGCAAAAAGTAGTCGGTGCTGACCAAATAGCCTTGGCTGAACCATTTGAAGTAGAAACACTGACCGGTGCCCGTGTTGGCTTTGCCGGTCCTATCGGACTTGAAATACCGGTAATAGCCGATGAAGAGATAAATGGTATGCGCAATTTCATCGTCGGTGCCAATAAGAGTGATTACCATTACAAAAACGTCAATTTGAGCGATTTTGTTGTCTACAAGTCTGCTGACATATCTAAAGTCCATGATGGTGATCGGTGTCCGGTGTGTGGCGCTCCACTCTCGTTTACTAAAGGTATTGAGATCGGCAACACCTTTAAACTTGGCACCAAATATTCTAAGGCTTTAGATCTGACCTATTTAAACAGCGATAATAAGACCGAGTATGTCTGGATGGGATCTTACGGTATCGGTCTTGGAAGAATAATGGCTGCTTTAGTTGAACAAAACCACGATGATAAGGGTATAATCTGGCCTGATAATATCGCGCCCTTTAATGTCGAAATCGTTTTGATAAATTCCAAGGACGATGTTCAATGTGCAGTAGCCGAAAAGATATATGATTCTTTGAAGAGTGCCGATATCGATGTTTTGTTAGATGATCGCGAAGAGAGACCGGGAGTAAAATTTAACGATTGCGATCTCATCGGTATCCCCTATCGCGTCACGGTCGGCAAAAAAGCTAAAGACGGTATTGTTGAATTAAAAAGGCGTAAAAGCGATGAAGTCAAAGAACTTGCGGTCGATGACCTGATTGCTCAACTGATCTCTGTTCTAAGTAAGAAATCGCACGATTGACCAATTCTTTAAAAAATGGATGGCTCGCATCCATTTTTATATGAGACCGATCATTCAGACCTGATCATTTCAAATAAGGGTTCTTTTTCCTTAAATTTCAGGCAAAGGCAATAGTCACTGCGATTGTGAAGATCCTCGGGCAGATCAAATGCGATCTCGCTGTAACCTTCGCAACTCTTGCACCTTATATAATCGATATTTCGTCCATCTTCAACAACATAGATTTTTTCGATCTCGTTTGCGATATTTTGGATGTCTATCGATCTTTTGGGTCTTATGATATGAAGGTAGAGGTCATGATCTTTGCATGTCATCTGTGCCCAATCGAGATCGTATGGATAATAAGGTAAACCTTTAGTTGCAAATATACTTTCGCGATTAACTGTCACATATTTCCCTACTTCATTAAGGATCTTGCAGCTCATCTTTGGAATACTGCCATCAGCCTTTGGGCCGATATTCAAAAGATAGTTGCCGCCACGGTTATTTATCTTTAGAAGTATATCTTTGATAGTTGCCGCTGATTTATAATTTTTATCATAATCGCTGTAACCCCAAGTGTCATTAAGTGTTCCGGACACTTCAAAATCACCCGCGAAAGTTAGTCGTGGTATACAATTGTCGGTAGTGGTCATATAATCGCCGAGATCATGGCCGATCCTACCACTGATCAGGCAGTCTTTCTGCAGTGCTTTTGTAAGATCGTATAGTTCTTGGCATCTCTCATAAGGCATGGCAAGCGGCGTATCATACCACATCAAAAAGATGCTGCCGTAATTTGTCAATAGCTCTTCGACCTGTTTAAGGCATTTTCCGTAAAAATACTTATCAAAATCTCCCTTGAAATCATGATGATGCGAAAAAGCGTTTGGATCATGCCAATCCTGGGCTTGTGAATAATATAAACCTAGAGGCATATCATATTTTTCGCAAGCTGAAGAAAGTTCTGCCAACAGGTCTTTGCCATAGGGCGTATTCGTGATATTGAAATCGTCAAAACTATTCCACATAGCAAACCCATCGTGGTGTTTAGCGGTAAAAACGATATATTGCATACCCCACTTCTTTGCTTGAAGAACTAATGATTCAGCGTCGAACAAATATGGATTGAACTCATCTTTTAGTTTGGCGTACTCATCTTTTGGAATACCGAGACTGTTTTGAATCCATTCGGAAAGGCCGTATGTAATTTTACCTTTGTATGCGCCGGCAAGAATGCTGTAAAGACCAAAATGAACAAAAAGTCCGTACTTAGCATCTTTGAATTTTTGGTTTCTTGTATCGTACATAAAAGAAAAGACCTCTAAAAAGAGATCATCTTGAGCGGAAAAAGCTCGGAATGTCGTTATCGTCACTTTCATCGATAACAACGCTGTCTTCGACATAATTTTCATTTTTGGTGAAAGTGACTTCTGTCGGCTGATTTAAAACCGGTTGGGTTTTACGTGTCTTGGGCAAATCAAATCCCGTTGCGATAACGGTGACGATAATCGATTCCCCTATTGCTTCATTGATGGCAATTCCGTAAATGATATTGAGATCAGAACCGGCTGATTCTCTGATATAGTTTACAGCTTCAGCGCCATCGCGTAAGTTGATTGCCGGTCCGCCGGTGATATTGACGATGGCATTCTTGGCACCGGAGATCTGAGCTTCAAGCAATGGCGAATGAATAGCCTTTTGTGCCGCTTCTTTGGCGCGATTATCGCCTTCGGCCATTCCGATACCGATAAGAGCACTACCTTGCCCTTCCATAACAGCTCTGATATCGGCAAAATCAAGATTGATAAATGCCGGCACAGCGATGAGGTCCGTTATCGTCTGGACGCCTTGTCTTAGAATATTATCGGCTTCTCTGAAAGAGTCTTGGAAGGATAATGATCCGGTTACTGTCAGTAACTGATTATTGGAGACAATGATCATTGAATCGATATACTGTTTAAGGTTTTCTAATCCGGCGGCAGCCTGTTCAATGCGCCTGCGCCCTTCAAAATCGAAAGGTTTTGTGACTACACCGACAGTCAGAGCGCCGATATCCTTGGCAATCTTGGCAAAGATCGGAGCAGCTCCGGTTCCGGTTCCGCCACCCATTCCGGCGGCAATAAAAACCATATCCGCATGATCGATAGCCGCTTTAATCTCGTCTTGAGATTCCTCAGCAGCTTTTTTGCCGATCTCCGGATTACTGCCGGCTCCGAGACCTTTTGTCGTCTCTTTACCGAGGATGATCTTGTTTTTGCAATTAGAGAGGTTCAAACTCTGGACATCGGTATTGCATACCCAAAATTCTACACCTTGAACTCCTTCTTCGACCATTCTATTTACGGCATTACAACCGGCACCACCGATGCCAAACACTTTTATTTTGGCGATCTGATCATATTTTAATTCACTCATGACTACTTCCTCCCTTATCCTTTAACTGGAATAGATTACGAATCTTTGTTGTGATCGATTCTCCTTCCGAATCTTCTTTTTTATCTATTAATTCACTGAACTGATATAGATCAATACTGCTCAGTTTCCTCTCTTTAAACTCATTGGCATCGCGATAGCCATAAATCGATCCTAAAAGCGAGCAACAATTACTGTCACGAGCGCCTATGGTCTCCGGGGCATAAGTCTTTGTCGTCACGCCGGTCTGCTCTCTTATCTGCTCTATTAAAGCTTTCATCTTCGCACCTTCACCAACGATAACGATCGATACCAGACCATTTTCGATGATCGGCTCACAGGCGACTTTTATCGAGCTCGCCAATTCTTTGATATCATCACTCACAAGTAAGGATAGCTCCTTTTCACTTATCGTCTTTGATTCACCATTAGCACTCTTCCAAGCGTAAATCGCATCTTCAGAATATTCATCTTGTTTGAGGTCGACATCGTATTTGACTAAGCGATCAATTATTCCAAAAGGTAGTCCGTATTTTTCATTTACGGTTTTATAGATCTTATCGAGTCCTTCATAAAGAATCTCGACATTGTATAATTTTCCTTTTGAAATAAGAGCTAAAGCTGTAGTTTGATAGTCCGATTTGATAAGGATCAGATTTTGGTTGACGGTCTGTTCAAAAAGCACAGCTTCTTTGCAGATGGCGTACATATCAAGACTTATATCCAAGACTTGAACATTCATCTCTTCGATCAGAGATACATAATCGAAGGTTATCGTTTTATCGGCGCACAGAAGATCAATATCGACGATCAACTCGGCTGCAGTTTCGTTTTCAGGAAGACGTCGGGAAGAAATACCATTGCATGTGTATTTTACGCATACGGCATTGACGATCGTTATATTGTTGTCGATATTGGTCTTCATAGCCTTTTTTAAAGCGCGACTAACATCATTTTTAGTAACGACATTATTATCGCATTTGACATTTACTTTTAAGGGATATCTTTTAAAACCAACAGATGGGATGATCAAGATCAATCTTTCAATATCGGCACCGATTAATCTGCCTGCTCTTTGTATTACTTCTCTTAAAGCTCTTTTGACCTCATCTTTATTAGCGATAGTGTAGTCGACTATGCCATGACAAGGTTCTGATTCTACTCTGATAATATTGAAACGAGTTTTGAAAAATTCTCCAACGATCAGGCGTATTTCGACATCAGAGAATTCAATCGCACCCAAAATTTCCTTCATCACTAAACTCCTTACTGAGTTATTTTATCACAATAACACTTGTGTATAAATATTAAATAAAGAAAAAGAGCATCCAAAGATGCTCCGGCAATCAAGGCCTTTATGATTGTTAAACAGTCGGTAAAATACTGTTTAAAGATGATGAAAATGCGGTATATGTATCAAAAAGTTGTGTAGCGATATCACTGTTTTCACTTCTGTAATACATCGGTTCACCTCTGTTTACCGTTATTTTCACGATACCTCCATAGGTCATATAAAACATGATTGGAACATCGTCTTCATTTTTGTAAGAAATGATGAGGGCATTGTCAGGGTTTCGATAGTCTTCTCCGCTATCTTCTACAAATCCTGCTGTAAACAATACATTCATGACTTCGCTTTGTGTATTTGAATAAAGTTCTAAAAGTTTGTTGTTTACTTCGTCTTCATAGCCACTTTCAGTCAAATCTGCCGGATTGAAAAGTGATGATACATCAACTTCGCCAATTTCCCCATAGCCTTCTAAATAAGCAGCGATCTGAAATTTCTGTCTCTTAATATCTTGGATTATAGTGTCAATATCAACATCAACTGTGTCATTTGTTTCTGATGGCATAGATTCTTTAAGAGCTTGGTTATTGTTTGAGCATCCCGCTAAAACCATGACCATCAGGATCAAAGAAACAAATAATTTTTTCATAAAATATCCTCCCACAAGGAGAAATTTTAATATATCAAAGTTTCAAAGTAAATATTATTTTTCGAGCTTTGCAAAAATGGCCAAAACAGCTTCATAGATCTCATTATACGCTGTTTCGAAATCTCTGGTATACCAAGGGTCAGATATATCCCTTTTAGGATTTAAGAGGGAAATCTTGCTCTGTTTGTCATCTACGATTTTCAAGATGTCGAAAAGATTGCTTTTATCCATGACTAATATATAGTCCCAATCATTATAATCTGATTTTGAAAACCTTTTGGCCTCATGGGGTCCAAAAGGAATGTTTTTTTGCTTTAATTTTTGTTTTGCCAGTGGGTAAAGGTCATTTCCGACCTCTTCACTACTTGTCGCCATTGACCCAATTTTATATGCATTTTTTAAATTATGGGTATTTATATAGTCTTTAGCGATAAATTCCGCCATTGGACTTCGACATATATTACCATGACAAACAAACAAAATTTTCTTCATTTTCAATAATTCCTGATCGATATTTTTATTAGGAAACACGAGTCGATGATAAAGTTTTTAAAGTGCTTAAAACTTCAAAGGCATCATCCTTCGGTTTTACATTTTCTCTTGCATCTATTATAAAGCCCTTTTCATCCAACAGATAAGTCGTCCTTACTGTTGCGATAACAGTCTTTCCATACATTTGTTTCTCTTTTAGCACATCATATAGTGAAAGGACTTTTCTTTCAGGATCAGAAAGAAGAATAAACGATAAGTGATATTTAAGAGCGAATTTTGAATGGGAAGAGCTGGTATCTTTACTGATGCCGATGATCACAGCGTTTAGATCGGTTATCTCTTTATATAAATCTGAATACCTTTGCGCCTGCAGTGTGCAACCGGCGGTATTGTCTTTGGCATAAAAATATAAAACGACTTTCTTCCCGACAAAATCATGCAGCGATATATCATGACCTTCTTTATCCTTTAAAGTGAAATCCGGCGCTTTTATTCCTGTTTTTAACATAGTCTACCTCCCATTAAATTATGCCACAAAATCCCAAAAAAATATTTAAAAACACTTTATCTTGCATAATAGCGAATATTGTGATAAATTATTTAAGCATTACAAAGAAAGGAGGTATTGCGGTTATGTCAAGAGTATGTGAGATTACAGGTAAAGGACCAATGTCAGGAAATAACCGTTCCCATTCCCTACGTGCCACTCGCCGTAAATGGAACGTTAACCTCCAGAATGTAACGATCATGGTTGATGGAAAGCCAAAGAAGGTCCGTGTTTCAGCAAGAGCCCTTAAGACTCTTAAAGCTAAAGCTAAACTTGCCTAAACAAAAAACTGACTGTTGATGTCAGTTTTATTTTTTTAGACCTTGTACATTTGCCTGGATATCACCTTTTAAAAGATACGATCCGCTAACGAGAATATCGGCGCCGCATTCTACAAGAGATGCGGCATTTTTATTGTTGATGCCGCCATCCACTTCGATCAGATAGTCAAGATTATTGACACGACGAAATTCATTGAAATATGTGATCTTATCATAGGCGCTCGCCAAAAAGCTCTGACCACCAAAACCCGGTTCTACGCTCATGACCAACACGAGATCGATGACATCTAAGAAAGGAGCTATCTTACTGGGATCAGTGTTTGGTTTTATAGATATGCCGCATTTAATATT
>CALUZL010000009.1 GCA_944325295.1 uncultured Erysipelotrichaceae bacterium
AAAAAAGATATCATCGAAAGATTGAAGAAGCGCGGTCTTAGTGAAAAACAGGCCACTGAGCGCATAGCCAGCCAGATGAGCGTTGAACTAAAGCTTAAAAAAGCTAAACATGTAATATATAATGATAGTACATTGACCGAACTTTATAAGCGGGTCGATGAATGGTTAAAAGAGATAGGGATATGATCGGAAACGACTTGATAAGGATCGAAGGCATAAAAGAGATAAGTAAGGACCGGCTGTGTTCATTACTTTTTCTCTACCGCGAAATCCTCAGTAACGATGCGGTCGTTTTTTATCTTGAGTTGCTGTCGATAAAACATTTTGATTATAAAAGGATATCTGCACTTTTAAGCGTATTTGATCTGAACATCATCAAATTTGAAAAGTTATTGCACAATTTAGAAATATTCAATCTGATAAAGACATACAATAAGGATAACGAGTATATCATCGAAATGATGCCGCCTTTGACGATCAATGATTTCTTCAACAATGTCATCTATGATCGGCTTTTAGCTAATCGTATCGGCGAAGGTTATAAAAACCTCAAAGAGATTTTTAAAGACGAGAATACCGATAAGCGTGACTATAAGGATATAAGTGCAAAACTCGATATCAATTGGAGCAAGGAGAATGAAGATCGTTATCAAGATCTAAACAAGCTTACAAAAGAATCGATCTTTCCGATCGAACACTTTATGAAAAATGTCAGTTATAATCTTTTTCCCAAGGGTTTGCGCACTTATGAGAACATATCTTATATTGCAAAGCTTGCCGACAGTTTCAGTGTGAGCGAAGATGCAATGCGCCGCTACATCTTAAATTCAATGGTCTATGAACCGATACCGTTTTTAGATAAGAAAAAACTTAAGGATTATTGTTTAAAAAACCGTCCGCTCAAAAGTGACGGGGATGGCTACAATATGCCAAGTCTGTTATTTTTAAAAAAGGCACAAAAAGGGGTTGAGCCCACATACAACGATCGGTTAATGATCTATAAGTTAAGCAATGACAAGGAGTACCATTTAAATACCGATGTCGTAAATGTGCTGCTCGAGTTTGCACTCAAAGAGTGTGACAATGAGCTCAAACCGAGTTTCGTCTACACCGTTGCCAGCAATTGGCATCGAAATAAGATCGATACCGTCCAAAGGGCTAAAGCGATGATAAGCGATCGCAAGCGAACATTCAAAAAAAGAGAAGATATCATTCCTGAGTATGATTCTTCTTTAAATCCTGAGATCAGTGAAGAAGATCTCAAGAAATATCTTTAGGAGTAGTTATGCAGAAGTTGAGTTTTCCGGATATTGAGTATAAAGAGGACCCCAAAAGAAGAAATGATTTGGCAAAAGAGCCAAAGATTAAAACGCTTCTCGATGATCTTGGCATAGATATTAAAGATGTGGACCGCTTGTCTTTGCTTGAAGATTACCTTTTAAACAATCGAAAATGCGATGGTTGCAAAGGCCTAAATGAGTGTCGCCAAGAGGTGAAAGGACAAAGGATTGCCATAAGTTACGACGGTGTTATCTTTGATGAGCTTGAATACTGCCCTTATTATAGAAAAGCTCTTGACGAAAACAGTTATCTCAGCAATCTTGTTTATTCAGATATCCCGCAAAGATTGAGTAGATTGACCCTCGATGATCTCAAAGCCGAGATGCACTCTTTAGACAGTAAAGATGACAGACTTCGTCTTTTTGTCCTCTTATCAAAGATTGCCGGTGGTGAATCTTCTAAAGGACTTTACATATACGGAAGTTTCGGTGTCGGTAAAACTTATATGTGCATAGCCTTTATGAACACGATCTTAAAGAATGGGAAAAGGGGAGCGTTTGTAAAGGTCAATGATTTCATAAACCGCATGCGCAAGTTGATCGTTACTGATGATCAAGAGTATGAGGATATCTTGGATGCGATCAAAAATGTTCCTTATTTGATCTTGGATGACATCGGATCGGAAACGATAAGCGCTTATTCACGTGACGATCTCTTGTTCAATATTCTTGATTATCGGATGGAAAGAGATCTCTTGTGCTTGTTTACAAGCAACCTTGGAATCGATGATTTAGAGAAGATGCTGACTTATGATAAAAATAATAACGCTGAGTCTTTAAAAGCCAAACGTTTGATGGAAAGAATCAAATATCTTGCGTATCCATTTCATCTCAGTGGTGAAAATAGGCGTTTCAAATAGATGATATTGTGCTAGAATATCGGGGAGGTTAAAAATGATTAGAAAGATTGGTGTCTTGACAAGCGGTGGCGATTCACCGGGAATGAATGCGGCGATCAGAGCTGTGACCAAGTGCGCCTTGGGAAACGGGATCGATGTCGTAGGTATCCGTGACGGTTATCGCGGATTGATAAATGAAAGCTTTGTTAATTTTACAAAGTCCAGCGTCTCTGACATCCTCAGCCGCGGCGGAACGATCCTTGGCAGTGCGCGTTTACCGGAATTCAAAGAGAGCAGTACAGTCGATAAGGCGTGCGCGATCCTGAAGCGAAATGCGATCGATGCGTTAGTGGTAATCGGGGGCGACGGTTCTTATCGTGGAGCTAAAGCTTTGACCGACAAGGGAATCAACTGTATCGGCCTTCCTGGCACTATCGATAATGATATCAGCGGCACGGATACGACCATTGGTTTTGAGACAGCTTTGCATACTGTTGTTGAATGTGTCGATAAGTTAAGAGATACATCGAGTTCACATCATCGTTGCAGCGTCGTTGAAGTCATGGGCAATCATTGCGGTGATTTGGCT
>CALUZL010000010.1 GCA_944325295.1 uncultured Erysipelotrichaceae bacterium
ATAGCCGACTTACAAAGATCGATCCTGAAAGTTTAAACAAGATCCATATCAATAATCGTCGCAGGTTACTTCGAGCAGATAATTACTTCCTTAAAGACGGTGAACCAATGTCTCTTAGCATCAAAAGGCAAAAACATAAACCGCTGTATGACGTCTTCTTTGTCGCTTTGGGGATAAACAGGGAAAAGCTGTATGAGCGCATTGACAAAAGGGTCGATAAGATGATCACTGACGGTTTAAAAGAGGAAGTGTTGTCATTATATGATAGAGGTTGTGATTTTACTTATAAACCGATGCAGGCTATCGGTTATCGGCAATGGCAACCATACATCAATAAAGAAAAAAGTGAAGAAGAAGTCATCGCCGATATCAAAAAGGCGACCCGGAATTTTGTCAAAAGACAATACACGTGGTTCAATCATCAATTGCCGGTAAATTGGTTTGATAGTGATGACCTTGCCACAGCAAGGAAAGATATAGGAAAGTGGTATCATGGACAGTGAATTCACCAAAAGGCTGGCCTATCTTGTCGGTGCTGACAAGATCGCCATCTTAAACAAAAGTACAGTACTAATCGCTGGTTGTGGCGGCGTCGGCTCATTTTGCGCGGAAGCTTTGGCACGATCAGGTGTCGGGAAGCTTATCCTTGTCGATAACGATGTCATCGACAAGACTAATCTCAACCGTCAACTCATGACAAAAAAAGATGTCATCGGCAAGGCTAAGACGAAGATACTTGCCAAACGTTTAGAAGAGATAAGTGATGTCAAATGTGAGACGATCGCTGCCTTTATCCAAGATGGCTTCGATATACCAAAATGTGATATCGTGGCTGATTGTATCGATACCCTTACCGGCAAGTTCTATCTTCAAAAGCGATGTCAGCAGTTGGGGATACCTTGCATCTCTTCGATGGGCAGCGCCAAAAGAGTCGAGCCCAAAAATATCAGCTTTACGACTTTAGACAAGACGAAAAATGATCCTTTGGCCAAAGCTTTTCGAAATCTTGTCAAGAAAGAAGGCTATAAAGCCAAGATTGAGGTGGTATACAGCGATACACCAAGTATCCAAAATGAGATAGAATTAAAAGGGAATACCCACAAAGAGAAGTATCCTTTAGGATCGGCGATCTTTGTGGTCGGTAGCGTAGGTCTCTACATGGCCTATGTCATATGTGAACGCTTATGGGAGGTAAAACAATGAAATTCAGCGAAATGCCTTATGAAAGATTAAATCTTGTCGACATTCAAAAAGACTATGGAGCACTTTTAGATGAACTTGAAAGACAGAGAGATCCAAAGGATTTTGAAAAAACTTTTTATAAGATCAATGATTATCGTACGCACTTGCAGACGATGAAGACTCTTTGCATGATCAGACATTCGATCGACACCAGTGACGATTTCTACAGTAAAGAGCAGGATTACTGGGATGAGACATCGCCATTAGTCGGTACTTTAGAAGATCGCTTCTCAAAGATCTGTCTGGCATATCCGAAAAGGGATGAGCTCGACATCCCCAAGACCTTCTTTATGTTGGCCGATTATGGTACTAAGTGTTTTAGTGAGGACATCGTACCTCTTTTACAAAAAGAAAACAAATTGACCAGTGAATACGGCAAACTCAAAGCTTCTGCCAAGATCGCGTTTGACGGCAAGATCTTTAACCTTGCCAGCATCAGACCCTACACTTTAAGTAATGACCGCAATACGCGCCAAAGAGCTAGTGAAGCGATCAATGCGTTTTATACTGAAAACGAAAAGGAATTCGATCGCATCTATTATGAACTTGTCCACACAAGAGATGAGATGGCTAAACGTTTAGGCTATAAAGACTATGTTGAATTTGGCTATTATCGCATGTGTCGTTTTGATTATGATCGCAAGATGGTCGCCAATTATCGAAGACAAGTCTTAAATGATATCGTTCCCGTCACAAGAGAGATATATCAAAGACAAAAAGAGCGTCTCGGACTTGATGAACTCAGGGCTTGGGATCTCGATTACGCCTTTAAGACCGGAAGCCCAAAACCGGTCGGTGGCAAGGATGAGCTTGTGGCCATTGCCAGAGATATGTATCACGACTTGAGTGAAGAGACTGGGGCTTACTTTGACATGATGATAGAGGAAGAATTATTTGACCTTGAGACAAAGCCTAACAAGGAGATGGGTGGCTATATGGCCCCGATCCCTGAATACAAAAGACCTTTCATCTTCTCCAATTTCAACGGTACTTCGGGCGATGTCGACGTTTTGGTGCATGAAGCCGGCCATGGCTTGCAAACGTATCTGACATATAAAAACCATCCCAATATCATCATGGAGTTGTGCGGACCGACGATGGAAGCTTGTGAGGTCCATTCGATGTCGATGGAGTTTTTTGCCCATCCTTATATGGACAAATTCTTTGGCAAAGATAAAACGAAATATCTGTATTCGCACATTGCCGACGCTCTGACTTTTATTCCTTATGGGACTTTGGTCGATCACTTCCAACATGAAGTCTATGAAAACCCAGATATGAGTGCGCAAGAAAGAAAGGCGACATGGCATCGCTTAGAAACGATGTATTGCCCTGATCGCAATTTTGAAGGTCTTGACCTCTTGCAAAGAGGAGGGTGGTACTATCGCCAAGGCCATATCTTTGAATCGCCTTTCTACTATATCGACTATACTTTGGCACAGGTGTGTGCTTTGCAGTTTTTCACGCGCACGCTCAAAGGTGATAAAAAGGCCTTTAGTGACTATTTGGCTCTTTGTAGGTTAGGTGGTTATGATACGTTTTTGAATTTGCTCAAAGTCGCCGGGTTAAAGTCACCTTTTGAAGACGGAAGTTTGAAAGAGGTGGCTTACAATATGCGCTTAGAGCTTGAAAAGTTTGATGTCAGCGATTTGTGATATAATACTGTGTAAAGGAGGTGTCACAAATGTATAACGATACTACTTACACAAACAACATGACTTTCACTCGCTTTATGGGCAAGTCTTTCGGAATAATGTTTTTGGGACTGTTAGTAACAGCGCTTGTCGCCGCGTTCAGTTTCCCCCTGCTTTTAAACATTTTACGCATGGGCTTTTTGGGACTGTTTTTGATCTATGGTCTTGAGCTTGGCGTCGCCATTTATTTTCAAGCTCGTCTGATGAAGATGTCAAAGGGAGCTGCGTACATCTGCTACTTTGTCTATTGCATTACTACCGGACTTACATTCTCAACGCTTCCCCTTTACTATGAGGGTGGAACGATCTTTATGGCCCTTTTTATAACGGCAGCAATGTTTGGCTGTATGGCGATCATCGGTCATACATCGAATATCGACTTCACAAAGGCCGGTCCTTATTTGACTATGGGGCTTATTGCGATCCTTGTCATGAGTTTGATCAATGCACTGTTTTTACATTCAAGTACGACAGCACTGTTCATCGATTATGCCGTCATCATCATCTTCCTTGTGATGATCGCCTTTGATATGCAAAACCTCAGAAGGTTATATTCGGCAAGTTCTTATGATAGTGAACTTCAGAGCAAGCTTGCGATCTTTGGTGCTTTCAGTATCTATCTTGACTTCTTGAACATATTCTTAAGAGTCTTATCGATACTTGGCCGAAACAGTGATAACTAAGCGTCTAAACGGCGCTTCTTTTTCATATGCGCAAATTTTTGGAATTTTATAAAAAATACGAAGAGGTGATCTCCTATCTCTTCTTTGGCGCCTGTACGACGCTTTGCAATATTGTCGTATTCTATGTCACTTATGAGCTCTTACATCTCGATCTTTTGGTTGCCAATACGCTGGCTTGGTTTTTATCGGTGCTTTTTGCCTATATCACCAACCGTATCTTTGTCTTTAAGTCAAAAGAGAAAAACATCGCCAAAGAGATCGTCGCTTTCTTTTTTGCCAGAATCTTATCTTTGGGCGTCGATTCCCTTATAATGTTTGTCGGTATCGACATCTTGAAGTTTTCAAGCCTTGTGGTAAAGATAGTTGCCAATATCGTTGTCGTATTATTCAATTACATCTTCTCTAAACTGTTCATATTTAAAAAATGATGGTCATAAGCCATCATTTTAAATCGTGATCTTTTTTAAAAGCTGCAAAAGCTTCGGTGAATGAGCGATAGATAGGGATCTTGTTGTAGGTAAGACAACCGACTAAATAAGAGTTGAACCCGATCGGACATTCAAGACCGTCGACATTGTTGCGGTTAAGACGCATATCCGAAAAGATCGGATAGATCTTGATATCTTTTCCATCCATCAGCATCTGGATCGCGTTTCCCAGTTCAACATACGTCCCGCTGTCATTTGATGCCAACTCAAAAAAGAAGACGTTGGCTTTTTTGACATGCGTGTAGTCGCCCATAAAGATCTCGCTTGAGGGAATATAGCGGCTGTTGTCAAAGG
>CALUZL010000011.1 GCA_944325295.1 uncultured Erysipelotrichaceae bacterium
AACCAACCAAGCAACAAACCAAGCCAGCCAGCCAGCCAGCCAGCCAGCCAGCCAGCCAGCCAGCCAGCCAGCCAGCCAGCCAGCCAGCCAGCCAGCCAGCCAGCCAGCCAGCCATAATCATGTAATAGAGTACTTATTCTTAAAAGAGAATACTTTTAATAAGGCACTTATGTCTATATAAGACAAGAGTGTCTTTTTTAGTGCGAAGTAAAGAAGGGAGTGAATTAATTTGAAAAAGCTTATTTCTTTTCTTATGTGTGTATTGTTGTTGCTGAGCGGTATCATACTTGAAACCGCAAAAGTGCACGCTGAAGACTATGCTGAAGACTATAATGTAAAATTCAAAGTGACTTTTGTGCCTCACCGTGGGTCAAAAGTAGATGAAAATTATGATCCCGGAGAGACGATTTATGTCGATTTTGCAAAGTACATAAGGGTTGATATCGTACCGATATTCAACGGTCAAGATCCGTTATATGATTCTCATTATGATACGGGCGAGATTTTCTATTGGCCTAAATGGCTTGATTCGACCAATAAAAGACCCGATGCTAATGACAATAAAGAAGATTTTGAATTTGGTGATAAGATCCAAACGATAAGAATAAGCGAAAGCGCCGATTGTCGTTATACGGAAAAAGATGAGTACTATTACATACATTTTGAAGGAAAAGAAGTATCGTCAGGTTATTGGGGACCACATTATGATGAAGGGGATAAACTGGTTTCGAGTTATGATGGCAATGAATATCGTATCTACGTCGAAGAGATCATTTCTTTAGAGAACTTAGCCTATATCAGCGCTTCTAATTATGATTGGTTTATAGAGAACAAGCCGACAGAGTACGGCATAAAAGAAATATATCCTGATGAAAAGACGTTTATTGATGATTACCTCATAAAAGTTTTTGGAGAAAACACAGGATTAGAGAGCGACAATTATGAGTATGAAAAATTGCCGATCCATTGGAAACTGAAAGAAGATACAGAGTATACATCAAAGCCGGGACAAGCAAATACTTTTGTGTGGTGGATAGAAGAGAAAGATTTTGATAAACTTGGCTGGACCAATGATAGCAATATCCCTTTAAACGGTGAACTGGCTATAAAGAATATAGACAAAGTCGATGATCCCGTAATATCACCGGCAGGTGGAGATTATAACCTTACAGAGATTAAAAACGTCACCATAATGACGAACACTGAAGATGCTACAATATATTACACAACAGATGGCTCAGATCCAAAGACAAACGGAACTTCATACACCGGACCTTTTGCTGTGAAATTAGATGCTACGGTAAAGGCTGTAGCGATAAAAGATAGTATGGCTGATAGTGACATCGTATCTGTTACTTATAGATATAAAAAGGATCAGCAAAATTTTGATGATAAAGAAGATAGTGATCAAGTATACGATCCAAAAGATAAGAATGATGATGGTGTTATAACCTGTGAAGAATTACTAGGTAAATATTGGAATTGGGATGAGGCATCTAAATCATGTATCTATACTAAACAAGTAACAGATTCCATAATCGTTAATACAAGTACTAAATAATAATAGAGATAAAAGATAATTGATCATTATGTACTAAGGGAGCTTTGGCTCCTTTTAGTATAAAAGGGGATCGATCATTAAATCCCCTGCTGTATTTAACAGTTTAATCAATAGAGCATCTTGCTCAAAAAGAGTTTTAGACGTTCGGTCTTTGGCTCGTTGAAGAAGTGATAAGGATCATTCTCTTCGACTATCTTGCCCTCATCCATAAAGACGATGCGATCAGCGATATTTTTGGCAAAGTTCATCTCGTGGGTGACGATCAGCATGGTCATACCGCTTTGCGCGATCTCTTTCATGACGTCGAGTACTTCTTTGACCATTTCCGGATCGAGGGCACTTGTGGGCTCGTCCATAAGCAAGATCTTTGGTTCAAGCATCAGTGATCTTGCGATCGCTACTCTTTGTTTTTGACCACCGGAAAGTTTATTCGGATAGTCATCGATTTTATCAGCTACACCGACCTTTTCTAATATCGCTTTGGCTTTTTCAAGGGCATCTGCTTTATTTACTTTATAGTTTTCAAGATAGGGCATTAAAAGATTGTCTATGACCTTTAGATGGGCAAAGAGATTGAAGTGTTGAAAGACAAAGCCGGTCTTGGCATGGACATAGTGAGCGTCTTCCTTCTTGGTGAAGTCGATGACTTTCTCGTCGTATATGATCGTGCCCTCATCGATCAGTTCAAGACCATTTAGAGCTCGACAGAGCGTACTTTTGCCACTGCCGCTTGGTCCGACGATGCAGACGATCTCATCGTTTGCAAGTTTAAAGGAGACATCATCTAAGGCCTTCAGATCGCCAAAGTGTTTACTTATGTGTTTAGCTTCGATCATAAACGGCAAGCCTCCTTTCTAGGATCCGTGAAAGATAGGAGATAAAAAGGGTCATGACGAGGTAAAAGGCACTGGCGACAAGAAGGGGAATGAGATAGTTGTAGTAATTGGTGCCGATGATCTTGGCACGGTTGAGAAGTTCCATGACCCCTATCGTTCCAAGCAGGGAAGAGTCTTTGATCAGGGTGATGAATTCTGACACCAAGGGTGGAATGATGCGTCTTATCGCTTGGGGCAAGATGATCTTGGTCATGATCGTCTTTTCACTGAGATTGAGGGTCAGACCCGCTTCTCTTTGACCTTTGTCGATACCTTCGATCCCCGATCTTATAAGCTCGGCACAATAAGCGCCGGAATTTAAAGCCATGGCCAAGATACCGCAAGCGTAAATGTTTACGCGCAGATTGTCACTAAACAAGAGCTGGTACAATACCGGTATCCCCAAATAGAAAAACAAGATCTGAAGAAGCATCGGTGTTCCTCTTACAACTTCGACATAGATGTTGCCGATGAGCTTTAAAAGTTTACTTTTTGATAACTTTAAGATCGCGATAAAGGTGCCGATGACGATGCCGCCTATGACAGCGATAAGGGCTATAGCCAAACTCATCGCTGCGCCATAGGCAAGATAAGTGATATTATCAAGTGTCAGTATGGCACCGATATCCATCAGTTGATCCCCCACTTACTCAAAAGATCTTGATATTCAGCCGTCTTCATGAATTCTGTCAGTTTCTCATTTATGGCATCGATGAGCAAGGTGTTATCGTTGGCTGTTATGATCGAATAGCTGTCCTGAGCGATCGGCTCCAACATGGCAAATTCAGTGTTGTTGGCGATATAGTTTTGGGCGACCGGCGTATCTAAGCAGACGCCATCATATGCCCCGGTCCTAAGTGCTTCGACAAGTACGGCAGCATCAGTCCCAGTTACGACTTCGATATCTTCTTGCTGAGCCATGAGCTCATAACAGGTCGTTCCCAATTGGGCAGCGACAGTCTTGCCTTTAAAGTCATCGATACTTGTGTAATCGTCATCTTTCAGATACAGGATCGTCTGACTTGATGAATAATAGGCATCACTGAAGGCCACTTGTTTTTCGGGATCATAGCTGAAACCGGAGACGCCAAGGTCGACTTGACCGGTCTGAACGGCGGAGACGATGGTTGAAAATTCCATGGCTTGCCACTCGACTTCAAGGCCTAAGAGCTTTGCGATCGCATTTGTAAGGTCGATATCAAAGCCGACGATCTCTCCGCTTGCCTCATCGATCGTCTCGTAGGGCGGATAGTCGGGTGATGTCGCCACGATAATCTTGGTATCGTCGATCAGTTCATCTTGGTATGTAGTCGCTTCTTGATCGTTTTGACCACAACCGCTCAAGACGGTAAGCAGTAATAGGGCAATAAATAATCTTTTCATACAATCCTCCTCTTTTATGAATAGAAACAAAAAAGCCGTCTGTTTAAAGACGACTTGTGACCGCGGTACCACTTTAATTGCTCAAAAGAGCCAGCTTGAACCCTTAACGCGGGTTACGATATCACATACTAAAGTTCCGTGATATATCTCCTAAGAGCGCTTCCCCTCATATCCTCTGTCTGCTTCCACCGTACCAGACTCGCTTGCAAGTCTTTTGAGAGTACTTTTCCTATTCATTGATATGCGCAAATATTAAGCAATAAAAAAGGGCTTGTCAAGGTATTTTCTTAACTTTTTAAGAGATTTGGCGATTCTTTTGAGGTACTGATAAGGCCTTTAAAAGCGAACTTCTAAACCTTATTATAGGGCAGATCAAAAAGATGTAATTATGTGAACGATGCTTATAATTTTTTGGAAATCGAAGTTAAAAAGAGGTTATCTGAATTTTATGAGAAATTTTTCACATTTATATTATTATAGCTTGCAATAAAAAAAGGCATTGAATATAATATTTGAGCAGGAGGAATGCAAAGAAATGAAAAAATTATTAGCTTTATTAGTTTGTGGTTTCATGGCTTTGAGTTTAGTTGCATGTTCAAACAACGAAACACCAACTGAAACGACAACGCCAACAGATACTACAGAACCAACAGAAACAGGTTCAACAACTACAGGTTCAACCCAGATGGGTGTTGGTCAATCAACAACAATCAGTGCTACTGATTTCAGTGCTGATGCTGAAGGAAGTGCTCAATTCAACACAACATATGTTTTATTAGTAGTCGGTGAAGACGGCAAGATCGCTGATCTTAAAGTCGACGTCGCTCAGAACACGACAAAATGGGATGGTGCCGGTGTCGTAACTGATGCTCAGATTCAGGGTACAAAAACTGAACGTGGTGAAGATTACGGTATGAGAAGTGCTTCGCCGATCGGTGCTGAATGGTTCGAACAGGCTCAGGCTTTCGAAGAATACTGCGTTGGTAAATCAGTCGATGAAGTATTAAATATGGAACTCGATGCTGAAAACCACAACGGTCCGGTTGATTTAACATCAAGCTGCACGATGGACGTTACAGAATTCTTAAACGCTATCGCTGATGCTAATGAACACTTATTACCGGTTGAAGGTGCTGCTTCATACCATTTAGGTTCATCTACAACAAACTCACCATCTGATGCCAGTGCTGATGCTAACGGTTCGATCCAATACAACACAACATATGCCGGTGTCGCTTTAGACGCTAACGGTGCTGTTGTTGCCGTTGACATCGACGTTGCTCAGAATACAGCTCATTTCGATACAACTGGTGTTGTTGTCGATGCTGATCCAATCGATTCAAAACAGGATCGTAAAGATGACTACGGTATGAGAAGTGCTTCGCCGATCGGTGCTGAATGGTTCGAACAGGCTGAGGCTTTCGAAGAATATTGTGTAGGTCAGACACCATCTGACATCGCCGGTATGGAACTCGATACAGAAAATCACGGTGGTCCGGTTGATCTTACATCAACATGTACTATCGCTGTAACAGATTTCATCAATGCGATTACAGCTGCTTGCGCTGAATAATCAGTCACAAGTAATAGAGTCAATTAAAGGGTACAGTTAATTCTGTATCCTTTTTTTATGATTTTGATTAGAATATAGCTATGAGAGTTGTTGTACAAAGAGTCAACTATGCCAAATGTCACATTGACGGTAAGGTTTACAGTGAGATAAACAAGGGTTTTATGATCTTAGTCGGCATTAAGGACAGCGACAGTGAAAAGGAAGTAGAGAAAGTCGCAAAAAAGGTCATCGGTTTAAGGATCTTTGAAGATGAAGGAGGTAAGATGAACCTCGACCTAAACAAGGTAAACGGCAGTGTTTTATCGATCTCCCAATTTACCCTTTACGCCGATTGTAAAAAAGGGAACCGTCCAAGCTTTACCAAGGCAAAAAGTGCCCAAGAGGCCGATCGTCTCTATCGCTATTTCAACAAGCTTTTAAGCGATGGCGGTCTTGAAGTCAAGGCGGGAATCTTTCAAAGTTATATGCAGATAGAGATCGTGAATGATGGTCCGGTGACGATCATCATCGACAGTGAGGAATTATGATCGTATACGGAAGTGAACTTGCTAAAAAACTAAAGGAACGATTGAAGGCAAAGATCGCCGACTTAAAGGGACGAAGACCCAAGCTTGCGGTCATCTTGGTCGGTGATGATTCGGCCAGTATTTCCTATGTCAAAAGTAAATCGAAAGCGGCTTTAGAAGTCGGCATCGATTTTGAACTGATCGAACTTGCAAAAGACTGCGATCAAAAGACGATCGTTTCAAAGATCGAGGCTTTAAACGCCGATCGGAGCGTCGATGGGATCTTGGTGCAACTGCCACTTCCCAAAGCGATAAATGAGCGTGAAGTTTTAAATGCGATAAGACCGGATAAGGATGTCGACGGACTGACTATCGCTAATGCCGGAAAACTCTTTTTGAAAGAAGATGGTTTTGTGCCCTGCACACCCCTTGGCATCATGGCGATCTTAAAAGAGATGGGTGTTGAGATCGCGGGCAAAAAAGCCTGTGTCATCGGTCGCTCAAACCTTGTCGGGTTACCGGTCAGCCGCTTGCTTTTAAATGCTGATGCGACGGTCGTGATCTGTCACTCTAAGACGCAAGATCTTGCTGCGATCGCAAAGGAAGCCGATATCTTGATCGTAGCGATCGGTAAACCGCGCTTTATCGATTCTTCATATGTCAAAGAAGGTGCTTATGTCGTCGATGTCGGTATCAATCGGGTCGATGGTAAACTCTGCGGTGACGTCGATTTTGAAGATGTCAAAGATAAAGTGTGCGCGATAACGCCGGTCCCCAAAGGTGTCGGCCCGATGACGGTCTGCATGCTTTTGGAAAACGTTTATAAGGCTTATAAAGGCCACGAGGTAGCTAATGATCAAAGATTATAAATTAGATGACATCGTGCAGATGAAAAAAGATCACCCCTGCAAAAAGAGCCATTACTGGCGTATCATTCGTCTGGGGGCTGATGTCAAGATCAAATGTTTGGGTTGCGGTGCTGTCGTATTGATGGACCGTCCGGAATTTGAACGCAAGTGCAAAAAACTTTTAAGCACTGAAGAAGCTTCACAACTTACTTCTTAGGTCGCTAAAGACTTCATTTAGGCTCAATAACAATTCATTCGGAAGGATGCACAAAGGGTCAAGTCTTGTAAAGGCAGCCATTTTGTTGTGGATGAAAACCCCAAGGACACAAGCATCGAGCGCTCTTAAGCCCTGAGCCAGTAAGCCGGCGATGATCCCACAAAGGATATCGCCACTTCCACCTTTGGCAAGCTTGCTGTCGGGGCGATCTAGGAGGTAGCGCTCTTTTAAGTCAGAAACGATTGTCTGATATGATTTTAAGACGATCGTAAATTTAGGGTTGTTTTGAAGATACGCACTCAGTACTTTATCCGGATCGTTTAGCACTTCTTTGAGGTCTTTGTGATCAAGATAGGTCATCTCTTTTAGATGGGGAAGCAAGATCAGTTCTCTGTCTATAGGCTTTTTGATCTTACCCAAAAGATAGAGGCCATCGGCATCGATCACAAGCTGACTTTCAAGCTCTAAGACAGCTTCTAAGACCTTTAAGGCATCATCGCTGCGGCCGATCCCGTTTCCAAAGATGACGATATCATAACCTCGGATCAGATCTTTGATCTTGTCATCATAGACCATAAAGCCATCATCATCGCTTCTTGTCGTCAGCGTCAGGGCCCAATCGATCCTTCTTGTCACCGTTTCATAAATGACGTCCGGGAATAAAAGGGTGATAGTCCCAACACCACTCAAAAAAGCAGCCGTGGCACAAAGCGTCAAAGCACCGCTCATCGCCTTTGAGCCACCGATCACCAGGACTTTTTTATAGGTGCCTTTATGGGCTTTGTCATCTCTTTGGGGGAAAAGTTTTAAGGCTAAAGCTTCATCGATGTTTTGCATAAAGATATCTTAGCACATAACTCTAACTTTTATATTACTCAGTTTGCTATAGAATAGAATCATGAGATTACTTATCGTCGAAGATGAAAAAGATTTGAATTACGCTTTAGTCAAGGCGCTTCGAAAGGTCGGCTATGCTTGCGACAGCGCCTATGATGGTGAGAGTGCTTTAGATCTTTATTTTAAAAATGACTACGATCTGATCTTGCTTGATCTGAACTTACCCAAGCTTGATGGTTTGGAAGTACTCAAAAAGATCCGTGAAAACGATCTCAAAGTCAAGGTCATCATCGCCTCGGCCCGGACGGCTGTCGATGAGCGGGTGTTGGGCCTTGATCTTGGGGCCAATGATTACGTGATCAAACCCTTTGATTTCAAAGAGCTTGAAGCCCGGATCCGAACGGCTTTGCGGATGAGTTATTCCTCATCGCCGACAGTCCTTGTATGTGGTGATATCAAGCTTGATACCAATACTAAAAACGTCTATGTCTTAGATCGGCAAGTCAATTTGACTTCCAAGGAATTTGGGATCTTGGAGTATCTTTTGGTCCACAAGGATCGCCTCATATCCAACTACGAACTCTTTACACATGTTTGGGAGGGGGCTGTCGATGATTACACCTATACCGATACCTTGAAATATCACATCCACACCTTAAAAAGGAAGCTCGGTCAATTCAACGATGTCGAATACATCATCAACAAGCGCAACCAAGGCTACAGATTGCGAGGAAACGATGAAGAAGCTTAGTATCAGAGCCCGATTTTCTTTGACGATCGGCCTTTTCGTGTTCGTGTTTGCGATGGTTATGCTCCTTGTGGGGGTTAAGATCTTTACAGGTGAAATCCAAGATGGGGTAAAGATCCTTGAGGGCAATATCACCTATGTCGAAGAGTACGCCCAAGATATTCCCGACAGTACCTACAGTGATGCGGCTGATAAATATATTACACCCTATGAAAATAGTATCACCAAAGAGCGAAATACCATCAATTCACCCGATTCTTACCGGGTAGCGATCAATGTCTTTAACCAAACGCTCGACAAGACGATCTTTAAATTGCTTTTGGCATCACTGTCTTTGGGCGTCATCGGTTTTATCCTGGCCTATTTTGTCAGTGGGCACATATTGAAACCCTTTGGCAAGCTTGCCGATGATATCTTGAATATCGACAAGACCGATAAGCCACTTCCGATCGATAATCCTGATGATGAGATCGGCAAGATCAAAAAAGCTTTCAACGCACTCTTGCAAAGACTCAACACGGTCTTTGAAAGGCAAGAAAACTTTTCCAGTAATGTCGCCCATGAGCTCAAGACACCTTTGGCCGTGATGAAGATGTATCCGGAAACGCTGGATGAAAACAGCACGATCGAAGAGTACAAAGAAGTCGTCGCCGTTGAAAAAAAGAACATCGACCGCATGAGTGAACTGGTCAATACGCTGCTTGAGTATTCAAGGACAAGTGAGGTCAAACTGGAAGCAGTCATGATCAAAGAAGTCGTCGATAACTGCCTTGAGATCTTAAGTCCGCTCATCGAAGAAAAAAAGTTGACGGTCTATGAAAAAATCAATGAAAAAGTTATTACGACCAGTAGAGAGCTATTCACGCGTTTGGTGTATAATTTAATCAGTAATGCTACGCGCTATAACAGGGAAGGCGGAGCGATCTACATCGACATCGAAAAGATGGATCTGACGATCCGTGATACCGGCATCGGTATTCCTCAAGACAAGTTAGATTTGATCTTTGAGCCGCTTTACTGTGTCGATAAATCACGGAGTCGGGAACTTGGCGGTTCGGGCTTGGGCCTTGCCATAAGCAAGAAGATCGCCGATACGCTGGGATATAAGATCGAAGTCGCATCAAAAAGCGGCCATGGTACGGAATTTACCATCAAGTTATAAGGAGAGGGTCAGAATATGAGTGAAAAGGATTTCCTAAGTCAATTAGCTGAAGAATCGAAGAAACCGGACAGTTTCAAAGAAGAAGAGAGGGTACCGATCCAAAAGGAGAAAAAACCGATCAAGCCCTGGATGATCATCGTTCCGATCGTTTTGATCGTGATCATCGCTTTTAGTGCGTGGTTCTTTCTTTTAAGAGCGACGATCGAGATGCCGAATTTTGTCTCCAAGACGCAAAACGATGTAGCTGCTTGGGTAAGACAGTACGGCATCCAAAGCAGCGGCGTCATCTTTGATGAGTCCTACAGCATGGACTATGACGAAGGGGTCATCATGTCCCAAAGCGTACAAGCAGGGACAAAGGTCAAAGAAGACGTGAAGGTCAACTTCGGTCTGTCTTTAGGTCCTGATCCGGATGAGCAGATAACCGTTCCCGATCTTGAGAATATGAATCGTGAAGAGATCCTGGACTGGGTCGATGAGAATAAACTTCTGAGCACGAAAGTCATAACGGCTTTCAGCAATACTGTCGCAGAAAACGGCGTCATCGAAGTCGAGTTTCGAAACTGTGATCGCGACAACTTCACCAGAGGTTGCTCTTTAAACGTCACGGTCTCTAAAGGACAGGCACCGGCTGGGACAGTCACTGTTCAAAACTTTGTCAATCAGGATGTCGCATCCGTTGAATCTTGGGCCAACCAAAATAAGGTCGAACTGGTCGTAACGGAAAGATATGATGACAACGTTGCTGCAAACCTTGTAATATCGCAATCCGTCGAAGCAAACAAGACTTTAAAAGAAGGTGAGACTTTAACGATCGTCGTCTCAAAGGGCGAAGGTGTCTTAGTACCAAACTTTGCCGATATGGCCCGCTCGGAAATCGACGCCTGGCTTGAAGAGAATGCGACTGTCGTCACCGTAAAAGAGCGCTATTCCACAACCGGTGGTTATATAATTGCCCAATCGGTAAAATCGGGAGGACGAGTCGGTCCGGATGATAAGTTAGAGTTGACCGTAAATATGGGTGATACTTTCTATCTTGCCGAGACTGAAGGTGGCATCGAAAAGATCGTCGGCACTCGCTACAGCAAGCTCGTCGACTGGTGCAATGACACAAGAGAGCTCGGTATCGATGCCTATGCCGGCCAGTGGACATCACCAGAGGGTGTCTATTCGACGGAATATGATGAGGGCACTATCGTCTCGGTCAAGTGTTTGAGTCATGACAATGGCAAAGAATATGATTGCGGCGGTCGTCTGCCTTTAGATGTACGCTTTGATGTGGTCGTTTCCAAGGGCCGTATGGTTCCCCTTGAGATCGACAAGTGCACATCAGTTGCCAAACTCGTCCAATTCCTTTCTTCCAACAATGTAACTTTTGTCTTGGATGAAGACGTCGAGTCCGATCATCGCGCGATCATCAAAGACAGCGAAGGTCACAGTTTAGACCAAAGCGACTACATCTACACCGATCAGATCTATACCGTCTCAAGCAGCGGCCGCAAGATCGATCCGGGTTGTACGATCGAACCTGTGACAACAGATCAAACAAATGCACTTGCACAATAATCAAAACCCTAAATAAGGAGGTAATATGAACTTTTTTCAGCGAGCTATTAAAAACGTCACAAGAAAATTGTCGAAGTCAGTTTTGTTGCTGTTGACATTCTTTGTGATCGGCAACTTTGTCATCGTCGGGCTCGGGGTCTCACAGGCCAGTGAGAATGCCAAGGTCTTGACCAGACAAAAGATGCGGGCTGTTGTCACCTATGAGGTCGACTACGATGCGGTCAATGATTATGTCAACAGTCTGACGGATGAAGATGAGATCAACGAGTTCTACTCTGAAGGTTATCCGCAGATCAGGCTCACCGATGTCGATTCCCTGCTTCAAGATGAAAGAGTCAAGACAGCCAATGCCCTTGTCACTTCACAATACTACAGCAGTGAAGATCTTGACTACGTCCATCTAAACAACAGCGGTGAAGAGAATTACGGCGGTCAGTCATGTTATATCGATGAGAATGGTAATGAGGTATGTACGGAATATGTCATGCCGACCCTCTTTGTCAAAGGCAACTACTATCCGGACATGATCGAGTTTGCCGAAGGTTCTTATCAGGTCGTCGATGGTCGCTTCTATACCCGTGAAGAGATCGATGAGGCGGCTGATGTCGTCTTGATATCGCAAGCTTTAGCCGATCAAAACAATCTTCGTGTCGGTGATGTGATCACGGTCTACAATAACGATCCGCAATCGGTCGGTGAAAACGGCTATTATAATATTTACGGTCTGACTATTGAGGATATCACTTCCGATCTTGAGATCATCGGTATCTACACTCATAATGATCCGGTTACACCTGATGATGAAAACTACGATTGGTTAGCACCTTATGAGAATCCTGACAATATGCTCTTGCTGCCGGCAACGACTTATATGAAACAAAACCTCACTTTAAGTCAGAAGATCTTTGAATACTCGGCTCAGCAGTTTCCGGATGATCCCTATTACAGCGATCCCGACAATTATCCGACCCTGGAAGCCGTCTCTTATGTCAACAATGTCACACTGCTTTTAAATGATCCGCTTGAAGTCGATAACTTCGTAGCTGAGTATGGCAGCGAATTGCCGCAATTCATGAAGATCAGCGCCAACAATGAAGAATTTGAGCGTCTTTCAAGACCTTTGGACACCTTGAGCTTGTATGCGAACTTCATCGTCTGGTTAGTCGTCATCAATGCCGTCGTCATCATTACCCTGGTAACGGCGCTGACCTTAAAGACGCGTGAATATGAGATCGGTGTCTTACTTTCGATCGGTGCTTCAAAGTTTAAGATCATCTTGCAGTTTTTCGTAGAGTTGGCGCTGGTTGCCATTATCGGCTTTACGCTTTCGATCGCCAGCGGCTCCCTTGTCGCCAACCAGGTCGGATCGACCGTCCTAGACTATCAGATCGATTCCAGCGGTCTCAATGAAGATGACGATAACGACTATTACTACGAGTCTATCTGGGATACGGATTATACCACGGACATCTCTTTGGATGATCTTGTCTCCGAATACAACGTCAGCATCTCGCCGCTTATAATCTTAGAGATCTACATCGTGGGTCTTGGTATCGTCTTGGTGTCGATCCTCATCCCATCGCTCATGATCATGCGTTTCAATCCGAAACGGATCTTGATGAATCAGAATTAGGAGGGCTATATGGGCGAAATATTGAAACTTGAAAATATCAATTACAGTTATATCGACGGTGGTTTTGAAAGACAGATCCTCAAAGACTTGTCATACACCTTCGAAGATCATAAGTTCTACACGATCCTTGGTCCATCGGGCAGCGGTAAGACGACTTTACTTTCGATCATTGCCGGACTTGACAATCCCAAAAGCGGTAAGATCTATTTTGAGGGCGAAGATATCACCAAGATGGGTCTTGGCAAATACCGCCGCAACAAGATAAGTATCGTCTTTCAACAATACAACCTCATAAATTACCTGACGGCTATTGAAAATGTCTTGGTAGCGATGAGTGAGACCGACAACAAACTGCCGAAAAACCACAAAGAAGTAGCTTATGCGCTTTTAGAGAAGTTCGGTATCGTCAAGACCAAGGCTGATCGTTTGGTCAACCAACTCTCCGGTGGTGAACAACAGCGTGTCGCTATCGCCCGCTCTTTGGCCAGTAACGTCAACCTGATCTTTGCCGATGAGCCGACCGGTAACCTCGATACCGCTACGGAAAAGGAGATCGTGGGCGTCTTTAAAGAGCTCGCTCATGATTTTGGTAAGACGGTCATCGTCGTCACCCACTCCGACAGTGTCTCGGCCCTTAGCGATCAGCGTCTTCTATTAAAGGATGGCGTCTTACAGGATATTAAATAGGTGAGCGAAATGCTCACCTTTAAAATGGCAAAGTTACCTCTTTTAAACCATCTTCATCGAGCCTGTAGATGATATCCGGTACTTCTTTTAAAAACTTGCGATCGTGACTGACGGTGATGATCGCTCCTTTATAGTCTTTTAGGATGTCTCTTATGACTGATGCAGAAAGGGGTGAGAAATTGCGGGTGGGCTCATCTAAGATCAAAACTTCACTTTTTTCATAGATCATCTTGATGAAGAAGAGCTTTGCTTTCTGGCCGCCGGACAACTCCTTTAGCGGATGCAGCATCTCGTCGTCTTTGAATTTGATCGATCCCAAAAGAGTGCGGATATAGGTGTACTCTTCCTTAGTCGCATCTTTTTTGATAAAGGATATCGGATCTTCATCTTCATCCATGGCTTCAAAGTAATTTTGAGGCATGAAAAAAGTCTTGAGGTCGGCAGTCACCTGCTCTTTGATGATGTGCAAAAGCGTTGTCTTGCCACAACCGTTTTTACCAATGATGGCGATCTTTTTGGGTCCGTAGACTTCAAGCTTTACATTCTCGGCCAAAAGTTTACCGGCAACCTCTAACCTTGGTACTTTCAAAGACAGGATCTTTTTGTTTGCCGGTACGCTTGGGACATCAAGGGCGATCATGATCGCTTTTTCTTCATCGTGATAAGGGGTCAGATCTTCTTTTTCCTTATCGAGACGCCGCTTTAAAGCTTTAGTCTGGTGCATCTTCTTTTTTAAAAGAAAACCGCCATGGGCATCGGCACGGCTGATCGTGTTGAGTTCATGGTTCACGCGCTCATAGATCCGCTGATAGCGTTTCTCTTTTTTGGCGAGTTCTTCTCTTTCTTTAAAGGCCAACTTATCTTGATTATAGAAGTTTCGCTCTCTTTGGTTGACATAGTTTTCATAGCTGCCCTTGTATACACTGTAGCGCGGCTCACTTTTGCGCTTGATCTGTTCGAGATGGACGATGGTCTTGGCGCTGTTTTGGATGAGGGTCTCATCATGGGATATAAAGACGATGGTCTTATCGCTAGTCTGGATAAAATCCTCCAAAAAAAGCAGGGTCTCGATATCGAGATCGTTGCTGGGCTCATCTAAAAGTAAGACGTCGTCTTCTTCAAGTAAGAGATATAAAAGCTGCAGTTTGATCTTTTCGCCACCCGAAAAAGTCGAAAAGCGCCGCTCGCTGTATAAAATATCCGGATCGATCGCAAGATCTCGACAATATTTGTTTATCGTCTTGGGATTAATCTCAAAGAAATCCGGCAGGGTCATAAAAAAGGCTAAGACCTCAGTATCTTTTGGTCCTTCTTGGGCTAAGTAGCCGATCTTATGGTTGTTTTTGATGATGTTTCCGCTTATGGCGATGTAGTCAGTGATCAAATTTTGATCGTATATCGCTTTTAAAAGGGTCGATTTACCGTTTCCCTCTTCACCGATGATGACGATCTTATCTTTAGTGTGGATCGTCAGATCGAAGTCGTAAAGCAGGACGCGGTCATCTTTTAAATGTGTAAGTGTGAGTTTATTTATTTCTATCATTCGATACCTCCTTGGGTTCGGATATAGAAATGTGCCTTACAAAGATCTATATCCGTTATTTAACTGTGTCTTGATCTTTGTACATCTTCTCACCTCCATATCGACTATGATACCTTCAATGTTTGTACTTGGCAACTTTTAATCTTTAAAAAGACGTTATATAATACTTGTATTGTGAAAAGCGGAGGTTTAACTATGGAAGTTATCAATACGACAAAAGCCCCTTTGGCTATCGGCCCTTATTCACAGGGTATAAAAATAAACGGGATGATCTATTTGAGCGGCCAGATCCCGGTCGACCCAAACACAAATGAAGTGCCCGAGGGCATAACTTTGCAAGCTGAGCAGAGCTGCAAGAATGTCGGCGCCTTATTAAATGAGGCCGGAAGCAGTTTTGAAAGAGTCATCAAGACGACTTGTTTTATTGCGGACATGGCTGACTTTGCCGCTTTTAACAGCGTCTATGAAAAATACTTCGTTTCCAAACCGGCACGAAGCTGTGTAGCTGTTAAAGAGTTGCCAAAAGGAGTTCTTTGCGAGATAGAAGTGGTGGCTTACTAGGATGCTTTGGAGTATCAAAAACTATAAAGATAAGCTCGACTATCTCGAAACAGAAAAATACATCAAGTTCGTCAAGGATCATTTTGAAGACAATCTGGCTTCAGAGCTTGGCCTCATCAGAGTCTCGGCACCGCTTTTTGTCAAAAAGAACAGCGGTTTAAACGATGACTTAAACGGTATTGAAAGGCCGGTGGCTTTTGATGCCAAAAATGTTGAAGATACTTTAGAAGTTGTCCACTCTTTGGCGAAGTGGAAGCGGATGGCTTTGGCTCACTACGACTTTAAGGGTCTAGGCATCTATACCGATATGAATGCGATCAGACGGGATGAGATGGTCGACAATATCCATTCCTTCTACGTCGATCAATGGGATTGGGAAAAGGCCATCGCCAAAAAAGACCGAAAGATCGCGACTTTTAAAGACTATGTGCAAAAGATCGCTAAAGCCCTCAAAAAGACAGAGGTCGAGCTTCATGAAGCCTGTCCGAAGTTAGAGCAGTTTATAAAGGAAGAGGTCACCTTCATCTCTTCACAAGAGCTTGAAGATCGCTATCCGGACCTCGACGCCAAAAAAAGAGAAGAACTCTTCACTAAAGAACACAAGACGGTCTGTATCATGGAGATCGGTGATACTTTAAAAAGCGGCAAGCCGCACGATTTAAGGGCTCCCGATTACGATGACTGGCATTTAAACGGTGATATCTTGATCTATGATCCGATCGTCGATAAAGCGATCGAGATATCTTCGATGGGGATCAGGGTCGATGAGGAAGCTCTGCGCTCACAACTCAAAAAAGCGCATGCGCAAGATCGCCTCGCCTTGCCGTTTCACAAAGCCCTTCTCGAAGGGAAACTGCCCTATACGATCGGCGGCGGTATCGGCCAATCGCGCATCTGCCTAATCCTCCTCAACAAGGCTCACATTGGCGAAGTCCAAGCCAGTGTCTGGCCCAAGGGCATGTACGATGAGTGCCGCGAGTTTGGGATCCATTTACTATAACGTGTCACGGACACGTTTTTAAATGGTTTGACATCAGTGCTCATTGAAATTAAAATACCAGTTATGTTTAAAAAACTTAAAGGAAAATTGCCACAGCAGGCAGTCGCTATTTTGTGTATCCTGACGCCGCTTATAACCTTTTATATGGGTCAGTACATCTATCTTGATGCGTTTTCTTTTTACGGTTTGGGCGTAGTGATCGTTAACTGGCTTTTGTTGAATGCGATCTTTTGGTTTATCGTCTTTTTGAGTAATGATCGACGTTTGGCCATCATCATTACCCATATCATCGTCTTTTTGTGGTCATGTGTTAATTATTTTGTCGTCTACTTCAGGGGCAATCCGGTTTTGCCCTGGGACTTGACGGCGCTTAATACCGCGGCGGATGTGTTTGCCTCTTACCGGTATTTGCCGACGCTTTCGATGATCATCTCTTTTATCTACATCCTCTGTCTGAGCGTCTTTGTGATCTATACCTTTCCCAAAGAGTCCTCCGCAT
>CALUZL010000012.1 GCA_944325295.1 uncultured Erysipelotrichaceae bacterium
AAGGTCTCGATCTCACCTCTGAGAGTATCTTCGCTGTCTAGCGTCTCATCGACATCGGAAACGATCACTTCAAAAGGGATGTTTAAAAGTGAAAGGAGATCTTTGCGTCTCGGTGAACCGCTGGCTAAGATCAAGCCCATAAGTCAAACGGGTATTTACCCATATCTTTGTATTCTTGGATCTTGGCGACAACACCGGGCTTGTCATCCTTGTATGTGACGCCAAACCAACTGTCATCGCTGGTCAGGACTTTGACTTTACATTGGCCTGCCTTGACAAGATCGCCGACATTGTTTGGAAGAAGGGCTTCATACTTGAGCGGATTATTCTTTATACCGTCAGCGATCGTCTCTTTAAAGAGCTCGCCGAGTTTTTCTAAGATCGACGATTTAAAGCCCCAGAAGTTCATCGAAACGACTGTATCGGTATCGACTTCATCTTGACCGACGAAGGCCTTATTGCCTTCTTTGCGGATATCGGTAACTTCTCGGATATCGGTAAGATAGCCGTTTTCTGTCATACAGAAGCCTCTTGTGACCGTACCGTTATCACTCATCGTATTGGCCAATTTGTAACCGGCCATGCAATACTCGTCAGCATCCTTGCTCTCTTTGAAGAATTCCATGACTTTCATAAAGGAATCACGGCCATAGAAGTCATCCGCATTACAGATGATAAACGGATCGTCTTCTTTGAGTACGCCTCGGCACGCCAAAAGCGCATGCGTTGTTCCCCAGGGTTTTTCTCTTCCTTGGGGTACTTTTACACCTTCCGGCAGATCGTAAAGATCCTGATAAGCATAGGCGACATCGACTTTTTTTCTGATCTTGCCGACAAGATTTTTCTCAAAGAGCTCTTCGTGTTCTTTGCGAATGATAAACACTACTTTCTTAAATCCGGCCTGGATCGCATCATAGATCGTAAAGTCGATAATAGCTTCGCCATTATTACCGACAGTATCGATCTGTTTTAAACCACCGTAACGAGAACCCATTCCCGCAGCTAAAATAACTAATGTAGGTGTCATAATTTCCTCCCAAATCTATATAAATTATATATCAAATGAATGTATAATGTTCCTATGAGTATCAATTTAGTCAACTTTCGTGAGCTCGGCGGTATTAAAACAGAAGACAAAAGGCAGATCAAACACGGTCTGTTTTTCAGGGGTCCGGCTTTAGTGCTCGATAGGCTTGCATACGAAGACAAAAAAGAGCTCGATAAGATCGGTTTTAAACACATCATCGATCTCAGAGGCAAAGATGAAGTCGCAAGAGCAGGACAGTTGTATCTACCCGGGGGCAGTACTTATCATCACATACCGGCGATAACGATTGAAAACGAAATAGCCCATGATGATCTCGATACTTTGGCAAGTGATGAAGCGACGTTTGAAGATGCCTATATAGCCAGAATCTACAGATCTCTTCCCTTTAGTAACAAAGCATATAAGTTCTTCTTTGAATGTATCAAGAAAGAAGAAGTGCCGATATATTATCACTGCAGTGCCGGCAAAGACCGGACTGGTGTCCTGTCATGCCTTTTGGAACTAATGTTAGGAGTTAAAAGAGAAGAGATCTTTAGGGATTACCTTAACTCAAAAGTGATCTATGAGGATTACTACAAACGCATCTTGAACCTTAAAGAGATCGATCCTTCATGGCTTGTATATGACAGATGGCTTGACGGAACCCTTAAAGCAATACTCTTAAGATACAAGGACTATGATGATTACTTCTTAAAGGAATTCGGTATTGATCAAAAGATCAGAACTGAGCTCAAAGATAAATATCTGGAATAAATAAACTCAAAGTAATATAATAAATCCATGAGAAATAAGCACTTGACAAGATATAGTAATAACCAACAGAATAGTCAGTCAGTCAGTCAGTCAGTCAGTCAGTCAGTCAGTCAGGATAACTATGTCTTAATAGACTTATTTTCATCATCAAAAGATAACAGTTCACTAAAGGACGTTTATTGTAATTGTCAAAACGAAGACAAATACAATAAACGTCCTTTTCTGCATTCTTATCTTTAAAAAAAGAAAACAAAAAGGGAAAGGGAGAAAGAAAGGAAATGAAAAGATTATTAGCAATACTGATGTCTATACTCATGGTATGTACATTAGCTATGCCGGTAATGGCGGAAGGTGATAATGGTACAAATAATGAAGCTAAGGTTGTTAATATTAACGGAGATGAAACAGAATATGAAACATTAAGCAAAGCTCTATCAAATGCTCCAGCTGGTAGCACCGTCTACCTATTGAAAGATGTGACCCTAACAAATGCAACATCTACTGTTAATTATGGTATTACATTGAATTTAAACGGTTATTCGATAGATGGCTCCAGTGTAACTAACTCCTCAAAAGGTGTCGTCAGTCTTAGTACAAACTATGGTGGTAAACAAGCTGATGACAACACGATGAGATTAACTAATTCAAAAGATACTGGTGGAGAGATCAAGGGTCCATTACCACTTTACTCTAAATCTGGCAATAGCAAGATAATGTTGCCTTTAGAAATAACTGGAAATATAAGGCTCATCTCTACTATTGATGGCGATTTAGTTAAACTTGAATCATCTTCCTTCTTGTTATATTCCGACACAGCTGCATCGCTATTCAAAAATGGTATGTTTAGAGTTACAGATGAAGATGGGAAAGATAGGATATACGGGTCGTATGCAAATGCTATTGAAAATTCGAGCAATGGAATCGTAACTTTGATGAACGACTATACAGGAACGGATGTTATCAATTCGGGCAATACCAACGGGACACTGGAGCTTGCTGGGCATAGTTATACATACACCGGACCCACAGAAATGGTTAATGTGAACAATCCTAATATAACATTGACAATTAAAAATGGATCACTTCATTCTACAAATGATCAAGCTGTTGGAGCCTCTTTAATTGGTGCTGGTGCAGGCGGATCTAATATGAACAATAGAGGTCTGATTTTGGAAAATGTTATTATGACAGTTGATGGTAGTGATGTTTATGGAATAGTAACAAACGGTACAGAAACAGGGAACTCAGTTAAATTGATTAATTCCACACTTAATGTTGAGAATGGCTATGGTATATATTTCCCAAGTTCAGGCGATGTGTTAATTAACAATTCTGTTATTAATGCAAAATATGTCGGTGTACAGATGTGTGCAGGAAATCTGACTGTGAAAGGTGAGAATACAAAAATAACTACAACCAACGAGCCGGTCGAAAAGACTACAAATGATGGTGTTATCGCTGATGGCTCCGCGATTTCAATTGTTGAAAGAGATGGATATAAAGATCTTGGAACAGTTACGATTGAAAATGGAACATTTGATTCTAAAAATGCCGATGCAGTTAAAACATATAAATTTAATAATGAGAATAAAACTGAAGAAGAATGGGAAAATGCAAATTATACAGTTGAAGTTTCAGGCGGTTCTTTCTCTTCCGATCCAAGCGAATATGTCAAAGAAGATACGCCGACTGCCAATGTAACAAATAGTGGTGAAGAAAATCCTTCATTATATGTTATTGGCGAAAAATCGATCCAAGAAGCAGCTAAAGTAGCTGAAAGCGGAGATAAGCTTGAGATAACAAATGGTTCCGTTGATCTAACGGGTGTAAAAGAAGGTGTAATCGTAGCCAATGCCGAAGAAAATACACAGGGATCTGTGACTGTCAATGAAAAACCAGTAGAACCTGGAAAAGAAGTACAAGCTCCGGCCATGCCAGATGCCGAAGAGCCATCTCAACCGTCAGACGATAACGATAAACCTTCATCTTCAAAGCCTTCTAAAGATGACGAGTCAAATGTAAGTATTGATAGTAAAGACAGTGGTATTGAGGTATTGTTGTCATCATCCTCAAAACAATCGCTGCTTAAAGATCTTGAAAGTGTAAGTAATCAGATCTTAAACGAAAATACTTTTGATTCAAATGTCATTTCTAAAGAAACAGCTACTAATATCAAGGAAGCGCTGTTAAATGGTGATATATTAGATGTTGTTGTATCTTTAGGTACAGACGTGTCAAATGAAGATCGAAAAGTCTTTATGGATAATGATCTTGAAGTCACTAAGTATTTCACCGTCGAAGTAAATATCGTAAGCGGTGATAAAGTATTAGGCACCATTAAATCACTTTCTAAAGCTCTTGAGATCGAGGTCGATATCGATCTTGAAGATAATCTTGAATACTCGGTATACCGACTCCATGACGGAAGTCTTGAGTTTGTCGATATCTTAGAAGATTCAGACAAGGATTCAAGAAACGAGTTCTTCTGTGATCGATTCAGCGTCTTTGCGATTACCTATAAAGTCAAAGGACACGGCGTTATTGTCAATACGGCGACGAAGTAAAAAGACATAAACAAATCATTAAACATAAGAGGAGCGATCCTCTTTTGTTTATGGGGAGAAAAAGCTAAAACTAAAGTATGAAAAAGCTTCTTGCCATCATTCTGCTTGTATTTGTTTGCGGATGTAGTAAATCTATAGAGTATGACTATATGACCTATGTAAACGATAATCCTCCCTTTAACAGCTACGCCTTAGATGAAGAGGACGCCAAAGAAGTCGTAGCTTTTTATGAGTCTTTTGATCCACTAAAGCACGATGAAGCTAATGAGGCTTATGAACTTGTCGGTATCGGTCCACAGTTTGTAATTTATATTGGTGATGAGGAATATCGACTGCATTTTCTAAATGAATACGTCTTTATTGACGATAAAGCTTACAAAGCTGAAAACACCTTGGAGAGTATTTGTGACAAGTATGCTAGTAGACGCTACACGTCGCGATCGATAGATGATTTTGGTGATTATTTTACTTTTGCCTACATCGATCATAATTACACCGATCTTGGAGTGATCGTTGATGATAAAGAGTATGGTTTTAAAGATGGTGAGATCCAAAGGCTGTTTGTAGAAGAGTTTTTGAATGCGGGCTATACAGAAGTTGAAGCTTTTGATCAAGAGATAGCTATTACCGTAAAGGTAAGCTATGACAATGGTGATGTGGTGAGACTAAAATAAACTGATGATGGCGATCTCATACTCAGCGTCTACAATCATGATACTGCCAAAGAAGGACACCGCTACTATCGAGCCGATGATCCTTTCATCATAAAGAAAAGCTTCATCAAAATCGATGAAGCTCTCTTGACTGAAAATAAGACGATCTTTAATTGTGAC
>CALUZL010000013.1 GCA_944325295.1 uncultured Erysipelotrichaceae bacterium
GTGTCAGTGGTAAAGCCGCATTGGCTATCGGTAAAAAGATGGCTAAGATCGCTAAGTATTCCGATGTCTTGGCGATAACACATTTAGCTCAGGTCGCAGCATTTGCGGATAATTTGTATTTTGTAAAGAAAGATGATAAGACCGGCAGGACGACATCATCCATAACAAAGCTTGATGATGAAATGATCATCAAAGAACTGGCGCTGATGGCAAATGCTTCGACGAATCAAAATGCACTCAATTCGATTAGCGACCTTATTGCTGAAGCGGCGAAGGAAAAGAGAGCTTTATGATCGTAGAAAGAGCCGTAGAGAGTTATCTTCGCGACTTGTCTTTTCGCAAACAAAAAGCTCAAAAGACATTTATCACCTATGAGCACGCTTTGAATATCTATGCTGACTACCTTTTGAATAGTGGCATCAAAAACGTCGAGGATATAACTTATCGTGATATCCAAAAATTTGTTTCTCTTTTAGAGAAACGTTATGCGCGATCTTCTGTCAATTTATACAAAGTCGTCATTCGCAGTTTCCATAGATTCCTCGATGAGCGCTATGATATAGCTGACGTCAGTAATAATGTACCCATCCAAAAAAGTGAAAAACATCTGCCGGTGTATCTGAGTGTCAAAGAGATCGATGAACTGATGGCGGTGTTTAATGACGAAGATCAAAAGGATCTGTACCATCATGCGATACTTGAAATGATTTATGCTTTGGGTCTTAGAGTAAGTGAATGTTGCAACCTTTTACTGAATGCCGTCAACTTAGAAGAGGGGGTGGTCAAAGTCCAAGGGAAGGGCAACAAGATTCGGATCATACCTATTCCCGAAGGTTCGATCGTCTTGTTTAAGAAGTATTTGGCACTGCGAAGTCTGTGGCTAAAAAACAATAAGAATCGTCAATACTTTTTTATAAACAGAAACGCCAACCGGTTAAACCCTGTTTATGTTGAAAGGGCGCTGAATGATGCCATAAACAAGACCTCGATCAAAAAACATATCACACCGCATAAATTGCGGCATTCATACGCAACGCATCTCTTACAGGGCGGTGCTGATCTTAGAGTCTTGCAAGAACTTCTCGGTCACAGCGATATAGCGACGACTGAGATCTATACACATGTAAACGAAGAAAGATTAAGGGATGTCTATCTTAAAAGTCACCCCTTGGCAAAGAATGGAGGAAGAGAAAATGAGTAAGAGATCTTTTGTGATCGTAGTTGATTCATTGGGCATCGGTTCCGATGAGAGATCGCAACTTTATGGTGATGATGGAGCAAATACGCTGGTACACATGTTTGCTGCGACTGACGGCAAGTACAAGATCCCGACTTTGGCAAGTCTTGGTCTATGCAATCTTGCCGATGTAAAGGGGAATGCGCGTGTCGATCATCCCCAAGCTTATGTCACCAAAATGCACGAAGCTTCAGTAGGCAAGGATACGATGACCGGACATTGGGAAATGATGGGTCTTTGGATCGATAAACCGTTTGTAGCATTTACCGATACCGGATTCCCCGTAGAACTTATTGAAAAACTGGAAAAGGAGACCGGACACAAATTTATCGGTAATTATGCAGCCAGCGGCACTGAGATCATAAAAGACCTCGGTGAAGAACATATGCGAACCGGAGCTCTTATCATCTATACATCTGCCGACTCCGTTTTACAGATCGCCGCCCATGAGGAGATAACCGGTCTTGAGGAGCTTTACCGTGTCTGCAAGATCGCTCGCAAAATAACGCTCGAAAATGAAGAATGGAAGGTCGGCAGGATCATCGCCAGGCCCTTTGTCGGTCCTGATGCTCAACATTTTACGCGTACGGCAAATCGTCATGACTATTCTGTCGATCCCTTCGGCAAGACGGTTTTAGAATCACTTAAAGAAAGCGGAAAACAGGTGATATCCATCGGCAAGATAAACGACATCTTCAATACCAAAGGCATAACGGAAGCGATCCACTCCGATTCGTCGCATCAGGGTATGTTGCAGACTATGGAAGTTGCCAAGAGTGATTTTGATGGTCTATGTTTTGTCAATTTAGTTGATTTTGACGCCAAATGGGGACATCGTCGCAATCCGGATGGTTATGCAAAAGAGCTCGAAGATTTTGATGGCCTATTAGCGCAATTATTAGAAGTCTTAAGAGATGATGATCTCTTGATCGCAACGGCTGATCATGGCAATGATCCTACTTGGAAGGGCAGTGATCACACAAGAGAATATGTGCCTCTGATAGTTTATTCAAAATCTTTTAAAGACAGCGGCTATTTGCCATTGAGAGAAACTTTTGCCGATATCGGCGCTACCATCGCGCAATACCACGATGTGACAAATCCCGGTCATGGCACATCATTCCTCGCTGAATTGAAATAAAGAGAAACCGCAAGCAGAAAGATGCAAAATTAGTTTGGTCCTGTTTGCGGTTTTTAATCTTTAAGACTTCTCTGACTATAGATCTTTGGGTTATATGATATCATATAAATAGAAGGAGTGTCGGATAAGGAGTGTCGGATTATGAAAGTTATAAAGGTTTTTATCGTTTTGATCTTAGTGTTTATGCTCTGCGGCTGCAATAGTGATTCTCAGACTTTAAACACTGAAAACACCGAAATTATAAAATCGACGGATAATTACACCGGACCGATATACACCTTTGAAGATATAACCAATTTTCTGTATCTTCATGGCTATTTTGTTGATAATAAAGAGAGTGGTCGTCTTCTTTTAGAATTGGCTAAACCTTTTATCGAACCGGTTGAGTTTTATGCTGTAAAACTTCTTGACGATGAAAATACCTATATCTTTTATATAGTCCCCCAACCGACAGGATCATTTGAAGAGTATCCGGTGCGCGAGGGTTCAGTCTTTGATGACGCCAAATGTGATGAATCAGGATGCCGTGTCAATTTATATGACCATTATCATATATTTGGGAATGTTCTTCTCGATAAAGAAAATGATTATCCTTTTTTGGACGTATTAGTAAAAGATGGCCTGCGATCTGAATTCAGTCGTCATTATTTGCGCCATCCAGCTTCTTATGAAGACTCAATTTCCGGTTTTGAAAAAGCTTTAAATGACAACGGGATCGAAATTGTCGATAAAATTGAAACAGATCCCGAATATAAAGACGTCTTTACGAAGGCGGAAATGACGCTGAGTGACGGCAGTGAATTAGTAATCTATCAAATTCTAAAAGAATGGCCGGAATTTGAAACTGCTGATCAAGAAGGGATAATTTACGATATTTATTTAAATGATAAGCCATATCTGTATGATGCCCAAGGCAATGAAGTGCTTATAACCGATCTTGGTATCCCGATCAGAAATCTCATAGTAGACATTAAGGCGGACAACAGCGATATCGAAGATATCTACAGATCGATGTTCTATCTTGATAAAGATCGTCTGAAAGATTCTTCGTATAATGCCAGGCTGGCTGATGGAGATATTAAAGATCCGAATACATTTGCTATCTATAAAGAATTGATCGAAAAAGATCCGTCTTTAAGCGAAGATAAACTGAGTCTTTTAGCGCTTTTGTTTAATTACAGTTATACAAATACAGAACTTGATATCGATAGACTTGTTGAATCCTTAAAAGATGAAAACTATGATATCTTATTTTCGGATTTTGATCTATATATAAAAGAAAAGGGTAGTATAGAGAAGGATGATCTTTATGAAGATATCGAGAACATTATTCGAAAGGTGGTAATAAGTAGTGAGCTTGATCAAGTTGTATTTATCTTAGAAGATAACGGTCAAAAAGAATATGCAGTACCGATCGATTTAGAAGTCAATCTGGTAAAAGAAAGAGAATTATTGCCTGATGGGACTTATAAATTAGATGATGATGGAAGTATATTTATCGCTGATACATATAAAGAAATAAATGGTAATTTTAAACAATTTAATACGCAAGGTTCAAATATGAGCTATGAAATGATCGTCAATCATCCCTGGAGTTCAGTCAAATATATGATCTTTGATAAAAACTGGGGCAAGATCGCGCAGAGATATAGCTAAAATAAATGTTGTATAATATACATTATGCGAAGTTAGTAGTTATAATAAAAGTGAGAAGCAAATCTCACTTTTTTATTAATTAAACAAACAACTACTTACTTAATTATTTAACAGCGTCTTTTAAAGTTTTAGAAGCTTTGAATGTTACTGCATCGTGAGCCGGAACTTCGATCTTTTCTTTAGTGTGAAGATTCATAGCCATGCGTGCTTCAACGTGTTTTGTACCAAACTTGCCAAACCCGAGTACTTCAACGGCTCCGCCATCTACAAGTGTATCAGTAATGACTGAGAATACAGCACCGACGGCTTCGTTGGCCTTATTTAATGATAAACCTGTTTGTTCTGCAACTTTTTCTGCTAAACTTCTTTTGGTTAATGTGTTTGCCATAACTAATCATTCCTCCTTTTATGACTTCATCATTATACATAAATTCAATACTTATTTCAATATCGCTGCCGTAATATTGTGAAATATTCACATATGTTCATTTATCTCTTTTCTGAGATCGTTCAATATATCGTCGATTGCCTCAAGATCCAATCCTTTTACCCCACTGGCATTAGCGTGGCCGCCACCGCCATACTTTGCAGCTGTCTCATTGACTGTATACCCCTTCTTGCTTCGAAGAGAGCCATCGTAATAGCCATCTTTATTCTTAGTGAATACACACCAGATCTTATAGTTTTTTACCCCCGACAACTCCGCTATTTGGAATCTGGCCCTTGAGTCATCGATGTTAAATCGTTTGTAGTCATCATCATCGAGAATAACATAAGCCAAACCGTTGTCATAAGTTACTTTTGAGCGCATATAAGTGCAAAAATCAAAGATATTCGCGTCTTTATCGAACAGTTTTTCAACGATTTCGTAAATCGGTATACCGGTTTTTGCCAATAGATAAGCGGCCTTTATTGTATCAGCTGTTACTGAAGCGGTCGTAAAGTTTAAAGAATCCGTCAAAATTCCGGAATATAGGTATCTTGCTGCTTGTGTACTTATGTTTTTGTCAAAGGAGTCAAGAATAAATGTCAGATATTCACAGGTTGCTGCAGCACTCTCTTTGACAAAATTATGATCTGCAAAATCGTCATCCGATGGATGATGATCGATCTTGATCGTCTCTTTTGCCATCTCAAAACGCTGATCGTCAACGCGATCCTTGGAAGAAGTATCCAATATTATTGCCAGTGAAGAATTTATCTCTTCATCAGTGGCTTGATCGACGATGGGATAGCGATCATAGACATCTTCGCCCAGAGCATATACTTTTTTTGTTGGATAATTATCCTTTAGCCACTCTTTGAGACCGAGTTGGGATCCGGCAGCATCACCATCTGCTCGAACATGTCTGAAGATGGTGATGGTCGAATATTCCTCGATTTTTTCTAGGATCAGATTGAAATCACTCATAGACTAAGCAAGCGCATAGTGTCTCTGGCGATCACGACTTCTTCATTGGTCGGTACAACCCAAACGGCAACTTTGCTGTCAGGTCTTGAGATACAGCATTCGATTCCATGGGCGGCTTCGTTTTTGTCATAATCTATATCAAGTCCGAGAGGTTCTTCTAATTTTTCAAGTATCATCTTGCGCATATTGACGTCATTTTCACCAAGTCCGGCAGTGAAAGTAATCGAATCGACATGGCCGAGCTGCATTACATAACCGCCTAATACATTTATAACTCGATTGACATAGAGCTGTTGAGTCAAGATAGCTCGCTTGTCGCCTTGATCAGCGGCATTTTGAACATCACGGGCATCGGAAGAGATTCCGGAAATTCCAAGCATACCTGATTTCTTGTTGAGATAGGTGTCCATCTCATCAGGTGTACAGTTCAGTTTTTTCATCATGTAAAAGACGACGGTCGGATCGATGTCGCCACATCTTGTTCCCATCATAATGCCGCCAAGCGGTGTCAGTCCCATTGAAGTATTGATACATTTGCCGCCTTTGATCGCTGTAATCGAGGCTCCATTTCCCAAATGACAGGTAATTTGATTCATTTGTTTAACATCTTTGCCCATGAGTTCAGCCGTTCTTTCAGAGACATATTTATGTGACGTGCCATGAGCGCCATATCTTCTTATTTTATAATTTTCATACCACTCCATCGGTACCGGGAAAAGATAAGATTCAGCTGTCATGGTTTGATGGAAAGCTGTATCAAAAACAAACACATGACCGATTTGCGGCAAGGCCTCTTTAAAAGCTTTGTAGCAAACTAGATGCGCGGGATTGTGAAGCGGTGCCAATTCACACAATTCATCGACTTTACTTACGACATCTTCATCGACGACAACCGATTGATCAAAGTATGCACCCCCTTGAACAATGCGATGACCGGCTCCGTTGATCTCCTTTAGGTCCTTAACAATACCGTGCTCAATAAGTGCATCTAATAGTAATTGCACAGCAACCGCATGGTTTTTAATCGGTAAGTTTTTAGTGTGTTTTTCACCGTTTACTTTGATCGTAAAGATACCGTCTTGTAAACCGATCCTTTCAGCTACACCTGAAGTCAGCACTTTTTCAGCAGGCATATCAAACAGTTGAAATTTTAGTGATGAACTGCCGGCATTTACCGCAATAATCTTAGACATGAATTCTACCTCCTTAATTTATGTTGCGTAACGATTCTATCATTTGGATAAGTCTTTTATCGTCAAACTCCTTTAATATATTACTATAAAGAGCCTCCCTTTTCGCAGCCAATTCAATGAGTTTTAGCTTATTTTCGTATTCGTCGAGTTGTTTATAGCTCCTGTTTAAGATATCGGCTACAGCTGTTTTCGAAATATCGAGGCGCTCGGCAATCTCACTCATTGAAAGATCATCGGTCAGATAGAGATCGAGGATCTCGTTTTGCCGAGCGGTGAGAAGTGAGCCGTAATAATCTTTGAGGATATTATCGTAGATCTTATTTCGGTTCATCATCAAGATCCTCAATGATGCTGTAAAGATAGAGATCGAGATCGAAAAGTTTCAGATCATCTTCAGTCTCGCCAAGTGTTATGAAATAGACCGGGACACCGATAAGATCTTTTACGGCGATCACTATCCCCCCTTTAGAAGTACCATCCATTTTGGTAAGGATAATACCGCTTAGATCCGTTGCTTCATTAAATAGAAGTCCTTGTGAAAGTCCGTTTTGACCGGTGTTGGCATCGAGAATGAGCCAGGTGTTATGGGGTGCGCCTTCGATCTCCCTGGTGACGACTCTTTTCATTTTAGCAAGCTCACTCATAAGGTTTGCCTTATTTTGCAGCCGACCGGCCGTATCGCAGATCAGGATATCGATATCATTAGCTTTGGCAAATCGGCAGCCGTCGACAAGCACACTTGCCGGATCTCTGTTTTCTACACCTTTGACGATGTCGACATCGAGTTTGTCTGCCCATTTGCTCAACTGTTCTATAGCTCCGGCTCTAAAGGTATCGCCGGCTACAAGACAAACTTTTTTGCCCATTTGTTTGAAGTAATGTGCCAGTTTGGCTGCTGTTGATGACTTACTACTCCCGTTTACCCCCACAAGCAAGATTACTGTCGGCCCATTTTCGTTGTATCTGATTTCTTTTTCATCACTTCCATAGATCTCTTTTAGACAATGGTGCAGTATTTCGAAGATGTTTTTTTGATTGAGTATGTAGTAGTTTTGAACTTCTTTTTGAAAGAGATCGACGATCTTTTGTGAAGTCTTATAACCGAGATCAGCTTCAAGAAGCGTTATCATCAATTCTTCAATAAATGTGTCGCGATTTATATTTCCGGTCGTTAAAACTTTAAGCCTTTGTCCGATGGCTTTATTAGTGTTGGAAAAGCCGCTTAAATACTGTTTTGAATCTTTACCGGTTAATTTATTTTTTATATTTTCAAAAAAACCCATTATTTATTCTCCTTGTCATTTTCGACCATGTCGATCGCATCGACCAGCTTAACCTTCAATATTTGGGAGATCCCTTTTTGTTGCATCGTAACACCATACAGCTCATCGCATTGGACCATAGTTCCCGGACGATGGGTTATGATTATAAACTGCGTATCATCGGAGTAATTCTTAACATATTTTGCAAATCTTTCAACATTTGCCTGATCAAGAGCGGCCTCAACTTCATCAAATAAGACAAGCGGAACCGGCCTTACCTTTAGGATGGTAAATAAGACGCAGATCGCGATCAGTGTTTTTTCACCTCCGGAAAATAACCTGATCGACTTTACTGATTTTCCAGGCGGTTGGACATCGATATCGATGCCGGTATTCAGGAGATCTTGAGGATCTTCTAAGATCAGCTTCGCCTTACCACCGCCAAAAAGCGCTTTGAAAGTATTTGGTAACTCATCGTTGATCTTATCGAACATCTCTTTAAACTGTGATTTCATGATCTCATCCATCTCCTTGATTGCATCGAGGATCTTATCGCGGGATGAGATGAGATCTTCATAGTTTTTCTTAGTGAATTCGTAACGTTCATTGACTTCGTTGTATTCTTCGGGAGCGTCCATGTTTATGTTTCCCAGACTTTCAATTTCATGACGCAGTTTCAATACTTCATCCTTGGCGTTATCGTAATGAAGATCCGGTACATTTTCTTTGGCGTATTCATAAGTCATCTGATATTCTGATGCCAATCTTTTGATGTCGGCATCGAGTTTGGTTTTAAGCGCTGCCTGTTGCGAAATAAGTGTCTTTTCGTTTTCTTGCGCCGTCTCGAGCTGTTTTCGAATCTGTCTTATCTGCTGATCTTTGCGGTCGATATCGCTGTTGAGTTTATTCTTTTCGGCACTTTTTAATTTGATGTCTGCTGAAAGTTCGTCACGATATGAATAAGCCTTGTTCAACTTCGTGATTATTTCCTCGCTTATGTTGATGGTTTCATCCTCTGCTTTATCGACGGATAAAAGTTCAAGATCGCTCTTGAGCTTTTCGTATTTTGATTTCTTAACACTGACGACCGGTTCAAGTTTAGCCAAAGCTATGCGCTTTTCAATGATCGTCGATTCAAGAGTTTCTTTGCGTTTTATGATGTCGTGATAATTATTGATATCAATAGTCGCTTGAGCTTTACAGGACTCGATATCCCTGTTGATCCGGTCGAGTTCACTTTGTGCGGTTATTATCGAAGTTGCATTCTTTATTCGGCCTCCGGTCATCGAGCCGCCGCGGTTTATCACATCCCCTTCGGGCGTAACTATTTTAAAGGCATGATTCAAGAGTTTACTCAATTGGTTTGCTTTGGGGAGGTCTTCAGCAATGAGAACATTTCCCAACAAGCTCATTTTGATGATGTCGTATTCGCTGTCACAGTCCACAAAGTCACTGGCAATGCCGATAAAACCATCGGTTGCTTGAGCGATT
>CALUZL010000014.1 GCA_944325295.1 uncultured Erysipelotrichaceae bacterium
ATTTAAAGGCTGCAAAGGATGATCATCACTATACCGATGATTGCGAAGTCTTTCAAAAGTATATCGAAAAGAAGATAAGGGTAATAGACAGCACGAATATCAACGACAAAGTCACTTTCAAAGAAGATCTTGCCAAAATAATTTAGGAAAATTGAAAAGCGGACCCTTATATAGATGTGAATGAGATGTCCGCGTTGCAACAACACCGATCCTGATTACTTTTATTTGGGCGCAAAAGGTTACTATTGCCGAAAGTGCATCGGTTTTAAAAGAATACTGCTCAAAGAAAAGACCTACCCCCGAGAGTATGAAATATCAGCGAATTACAGATATCGGTTGGATTATCCGCTGACATCTTATCAAAAGGCGATCGCAAGGGAATGTATAAGACACATAGATAGAGAAGATGTGCTGATCTTGGCAGTGACCGGAAGCGGCAAGAGTGAAATATGTATGCCGATAATAAGTCATTTCCTGAAGTCCAAGAAACATGTGTGTTTTGCGATCGCCAGAAGAGAAGTCGTCCTCGAACTAGCGGACAGATATCAAAAGGCCTTTAAAGACAGTACGGTCACAAAAGTTTGTGAAGGATACAGTGACATCCTTTATGCCGATCTGATCGTCTGCACAACACACCAACTGTACCGCTATCCGAAGACCTTTGATCTTTTGATCTTAGATGAGGTCGACGCCTTCCCCTTTAAGGGAAACGAGGTTTTAAACAATATTGCTCTGGGCAGCCTTAAAGAGAATGGCCGTATCGTCTATTCGACCGCGACAGTCGATGAGGGGATCCAAAAGTTGATGGCTAAGCGGCCGTATAAGGTATTGCGGCTCGATCGGCGGCCTCATGGTAAACCTCTTATCCGCCCGCAGATCTTTTTTGGCCCTAAAGTCTATTTGCTCTTAAGGTTATGTCTTTTACTAAAAAGAAGTGATCGGCAGATGATAATCTTTGTTGAATCGATAAAGATCTGTAAAAATCTTTATGCCTTTTTAAAGCGATTCTTTAATACGACTTACGTTTACAGCAGTTTAGAGACCAGAAACGAAAATATCGCAGCTTTTAAAGACAAGAAGTATAAGTTCATAGTTGCCACCTCGGTCTTAGAGAGAGGGATAACGATCCCGGGGGTAAACGTTTTGATCTTAAAACTGTATGCGGGCATCTTTGATAAGGCATCGCTTATCCAAATGAGCGGTCGAGTGGGACGATCGTTCAATGATCCTTATGGTGAAGTGTGGATCTTGACTACAAGAATCGATGAGGAAATAAAAAACACTATAAAGGAGATCGATAAGGCCAATGAAGTGTATATTTTGTGATAAGGATTACTATCGCCATTCAACTTTCTTTCACGCTTTCTTTACCAAAGATCCGCTATGCAGCGATTGCCGATCGGCCATGGCCAAAAAATATCACAAGATAAAAAGCGAAGACCTTTTGGTCATGACCTTTTATGACTACAGCGACCTTTTTAAGGATCTCTTGCTGCAATACAAGGAGTGCTATGACGAAGCTTTAAAAGATGTTTTTCTGTATGAGATCAAAGACTATCTGCACCTTCGCTATCATGACTACACTTTTATCTGGGTCCCCAGCAGTCAAAAAGATCTTCAAAGGCGCGGATTTGATCATATGCGTTTGATGCTTGAAAATAGCGGTTTGAAGTATCTCGATGCCCTTCAGAAAAATAGCGATCTGTCACAAAATCTTCGCTCTTTAAAGGAAAGACAAATAATGCGCCAAAACATCGCGATCAAAGAGGGTGTCTGTATTCCGAAGAAAGTGGTGCTGATCGACGATGTCCTGACGACAGGCGCATCGATGAGCGGCGCCTACCATGCACTGGCATCTAAAGCTTGCAAGATCGCCTGTGTCGCTCTGGCCTATGTAAGGGAATGAAAAAATATGCTATCATAAGCTATGGGGGAAAAGGCATATGAAAGGGAAAGTTAAAAGTTTTAACCGCATCCGGGGTTATGGTTTTATAGTGAGCGAAGAACTGGATGATATTTTTTTCCACTTTTCGTCTTTGAATATGGAAGGCTATAAGACGATAAGAAGTGATACCGAGGTCAGTTTCGATCTTGAAAACGGGGAAAAGGGATTGCGGGCGATAAATATCGAGATTATTAAATAGGCTTGTGCTATAATTAACCGCGTGTAGTTTAAAGGAGGAAGAGATGGGCTTATTTACAAACTTGTTCAATTCTGATAAGAAGATATTGCAAGATATCGAAAAGGCCGTCAAGCCGATAGACAGTTACTCCAAACAAATGGAAACGCTCAGTGATGAGCAGCTGAAAGCGAAGACCCAGGAATTCAAAGATCGCCTGCAAAACGGTGAGACTCTTGACGACATAATGTGTGAAGCCTTTGCGGTTGCCCGCGAAGCGGCAAGAAGGGTAATAGGAGAATATCCTTATTTTTGTCAGCTCGAAGGTGCTTTGGTGTTGCATCGTGGTGATATAGCTGAAATGAAGACTGGTGAGGGTAAGACTCTTACCAGTGTCATGGCTGTCTACTTGAACGCTCTTGAAGGAAAAGGTGTCCATGTCATCACGGTCAATGAATATTTAGCCGGACGCGATGCCGAATGGATGGGACAGATCCACCGTTTTTTGGGACTTACGGTCGGTTTAAACTTGAGGCAACTCACGCCGGCTCAAAAACGGGCAGCCTATAATTGTGATATAACTTATACGACAAACAGTGAAGTCGGTTTTGATTACCTCAGGGATAATATGGTGACAAGAGTTGAAGATCGTGTCCTCAGGCCGCTCAATGTCGCCTTTGTGGATGAGGTCGACTCGATCCTGATCGACGAAGCCAGAAC
>CALUZL010000015.1 GCA_944325295.1 uncultured Erysipelotrichaceae bacterium
CTGTTGATGTAGTTGAACCGGTATAGACGCAAGCTTTCTTATCTTCGTTCCATACCCAACCTTCACCATGAGCTTCATCACATGATACGACACCATCATGGTTAGTATCTAATTCATCGTATACAACTTCTGGTTTTGGTGAACCATTGACTAAGCGTTCTTCAGGATTTACTTCCCACTTAGCTACGACTTTAACATCGCCTTTAACATTCTTTAAGTCACCAGATTCAACGTAGTAAACCAATTTATAACGATCTCCATCAACTGTACGAACATCACCATATCCCGGGAACATACTTACCCACTTTGTTGCATCTGTTTTATCGTTAGCAACGAATTGTGTGCTTGTAGTAACTTCTGTGTATGTACCTGCTGGTTTGTCTGCTCTGTAGTTCCATTCTTCAGTTGATACTGAAATAATGTGCTGATCTCTATCGTCTTTACCATCACTCTTCAATGTTGAAGCCGGATTTTTATGAGCTAAGTAATCAACTGTGACTTCTAAGACAATACTTACATCGGTTGTGATCTTATTATCTAAAACGCCTCTTTGGTTTCTGAAGTCTACGTCTTCATAAATGGGTTTTCCGCCATTCTTGTTATCGTAAACTGTTACAGATAAATTGACATTTCCATATCCTTTTTCATCGATATAGTCAGCGATAATTTCGTCATCTCCAACATACTCGATCAGATCTTCTACATTAGCTAATAAGCTATTATATGTAGTTGATCCATCACCATTTGCCTCAGGATATTCATCTACTAATAAATCGAAATCACTATCTGCTAATTCGATGTTTACATCGAAAGGATAGTCTTGAGCCCTCATACTCACCGGTGACAGGATTGCTACTGGCATAAGAAGAGTTGTTTGTTTGTTATTTTTAAAAAATTTTTAGGTGCAGGTTGGGGGTGTTGCCTTGTTTATGGGGGGGTTAGGGGAAAAATAACACATCGTTTCGCTAAATATATGTGCTCTTCGTTTGGAGTTTAAGTAATTATAGTTTCAGAAATATAATTATATTTGTGCGCTCATCATTAGGTAGGCATAGATAATACTGATCAGACTAAGAACAATAGTTATAGTTGCTATTCCTCTCACTTCCAATTCTTTGTCCTTGGCAAGTACAATAAAACCTATGACTGCTGAAACAATACCGACTAGTCCATATATACTGATAAACATGGACACTATGGAAATTACCAATCCTGTATTTGCGACTATCCTTATCTTACTTGTCATAATTAAACTACACCGTTCTGATTTTAAAATCTATAGATCCTGTCTGCGTATTTCAGGTGTCTTTCCAAATTGTGTTTTAAGCCACCTTCAACGTTAGAACTGACTCTTATATCACATATGACACCTTCGTCATACATATTTTTAACAACCTTATATACCAACGATTGTATGAGCGCAACGGATGCCATTGTTGATGAAGGACATATTTTTTCCTCCATATTTCCAATTCTAAAATTAGCATCACCTTCTGGTGTTAATGTATCTAAATTGACATCAGATACCTCAAATAACCTTAGTCCTGTGCTGTGCCTAGATTTTAGCGCCTTGGAAGCTTTGATAGATGTGATAGCTATTAATTTAGCACCTCTTTTCTTTGCATTTAGCGCTACTTCGATTGGTAAAGGATTTATTCCGGAATGTGATGCAATTACTACCGTATCCTCCGGTCTGATATCCACCTTCCTCATCAACACATCGCCAACGCCAGGTACAGCTTCATAAATACCAAGCGCAGGATCCTGTATCATTTTTACAGCAAATAAACCTCCTGCTCTTTCTACCAGCTCTTTTGCAATCGAATATGAGTGTCCACTTCCAAAAGCTTGCATTATACCGCCGTTTTTAAACGAGTCAATAATCATTTTACTCGCCGTCTCAAGGTTTTCATTTTGTGTTCGATCTATTTCTTTTAGTTGCTCGATAACTGTTTCGATAAATAGATTATTCATTAGAATATACCCGACAAGAACTTAGCTAGATATCCGGCAAGCGGCCCGTACAACGAATAGTCATTACCCGATACAGTAAGCATTCTGTTCTGGATCGTATGTTGGAAAAATACCGAAGAATAACCAACTAAAAATACCATGCAGACCGCCGCTACTGCTGTTCCTATAATTACACCTCTTAAACCGCCCTGCGCATCCGCCATGATCGCTGCCGCACCACATTCGAAGAAACAAGTTATAACAAGCGGTACTACCATTATGCCAAAGAAATTAATCGAATTCAGGAAGAACATCAATGGCACCGATACTACCATTGCTGTAATGAAACCAATGATCAGCGTATTTGGCTTATATGGGAATAATAACGGGGCATCATAAGCAGGTATAGCATTGGGGATGAGTTTTGTAGAAATACCTTCAAAAGCAGGCACAATTTGGTTGATCAACATGCGTACACCTTGTAATAACACTAGCAATCCAACACCGAATCTCAGACCCATATTTACGGCATATGTAAATATCGGAGTTCCCGTTTTTGCAGTTATTGCACCTCCAAATGCAAAATCAATAATCAGATACAACAAGAAAATCACAATGAAACCAATAACAGAAGTTTCTTTTAAAAAAGACAGTCTTTTTGGAATCTTTATTGATTCGGCCGATTTCTCTTTATTTCCAACTAATTTAGAAACATTCGCCGCAATAAGAGATAAAATACCCGTGGGATGGCCAAGCATCCATGAATGATCATTTGTTACAGACCAAACATATTTTTTCAAGATCCATGGAGCAAACGACCAATACAAAGCAGAACAGATTGCTGCAAATATAATAAGTGCAACACCGGATAACCCACCTTCAACGCCAGCCGCAGTGAAAGTAAGTGGGAACCACCATAAAAAGTGTCCAGTTAAAAAGACGGTCTTTATCGGTGTAAATCTAGCAATTAATAGATGCAAAATAAGACCAATAAACATTGCTAACCCGGTTTGTGATCCATATTCTAAAATAAAACTAGCTGCGTCAAGCCCTTGAGGAACTGTACCTCCTGATAATTCTCTGAATACAACATTAATCGTATCGATCGAATTGGACAAGAAATTTGTGCCTTCGGTCAACATATAAAGACCCAGTGCTGCTAGAATAGCTCCTTTGAAGATATCTTCAACTTTTTTCTTTTGAATAGTCAAACCGATTGCGGCAATAAGACCCATCAAAACTGGCGGATTTCTAAAGACATTATCAATGATAAATGTCCAAATGCTCATCAACATATTCTCCCTCCTTTCGTCAATGATTTGGCATTATCAAAAGTTATTCAAAAATCACCTCGCTTTCACTTAGTTTTTTCAAGATAGACTCAATTTCCGATACATTATTCGCCCTTACAAGCTTTATTATGTTTTGCGGATCGGAAAAAGTTACAGCTACATCTTGAAGCAAACGCATATGCGATGTTTTGTCTATTGGTGCTATACACAAAACGACACCGACAAATTTCCCCATAAAATTAATCGGATTCTTGAAAATGGTCAAAGATGCCGACATCCTTTTGACTCCAAATTCGCTCGATGCATGGGGCATAGCAAAACCTTCATTTAAAACGATATAAGCGGTATATTTTTCGGTCATCTCGATCATCGCATCGATGTATCGCATTTCAATACAGTTATCTTTTAATAAAGGAAAGGCAGCAACCTTAATTGCCTCTTGCCAATTTTGTACTGTGTCAACAATTTGAATTTTGTTCTGCAATATTTCTAAAAGCATATTTAAACCTCTTCACAGTTACACTATAATACTTATATAATACAATTACAATACTTTTATATAATTTAATTACTTATTTTAAATAATCAATGTTTTTGGTACATTATAAATAATTATTATTGTGAATAATAATATTTGTACTATAATTGTATTATAGAAAGAGGTAATACATATGAAAATAGTCGCTGTATGTGGATTTGGCGTCGGATCGTCGCTATTACTTAAAATGTCAATAGATAAAGCGCTTAAACAGCTAGGTTATGATTTTGAATCCTCAAACACAGATATCACCACTGCTCACAGTATCGATTGCGATGCCATCTTTACTTCTGTTGATCTGGCTGAACAATTTAAAGATAAAGGCGTACCTGTATACGCCATAGAACACTATATGTCTGTTGAAGAGTGCAAAAAAGCCATATGTGACCTGATAACTAAATACGGAGATAAGGTAGATTTATCATGAGTAATAATTATCAGTTAAAATATGAAAATGTTTATGATGACTTGCTAAAGAAAATAAATGATAAAGAATTGCTGCCTAACCAAAAATTGCCATCAGAAACTGATTTGGCCAAGGAATATAACGTTTCAAGAGTAACTATCAGACAATCGCTAAAAAAGCTGGAGAATGATAACTATCTTGTCAGGGTCAGAGGAAAAGGAACCTTTATAAAAGGACAAACTCATAATAAAGAATTAAGTAAAATAGTAAGTTTTTCCCGAAACTGCCTAATGTCCGGAAACATTCCCAGCAATAAAATAATATCTTTTGAGAAACAAAAGACGTCTCTGATAGCACGCAATTTTTTGGATGCAAACGATGAGGATATTTATTCCGTTCGAAGAATAAGATATGCAAATGGATTAGAGGTCATATATGAAGAATCTTACTGGTTAGAATCCGTATGCAGAGGTATATCGCGTAGTGACATAGACATTTCAATCATCGGCTATATGGAAAAAATAGGAACAAAACCAATTCGTGTAAAGCAGGAATTCATAGCATTAAAAGCCAATAAAGAATTATCTGATTATCTTTCGGTAGAAGTAGGATTTCCTTTATTAAAATCTACAATGACTTTCTATAATCAAGATAATCGCGCTGTTGCTTTATCAATATCATATTATAGGACTGACAGAATGGTCATTATAGATATTAGAGATATAGAAGGATAATATGATTAAAAACTTAGATCTTTTCATAACTTTTTCTAAAGTTGGTGCCTTTACATTCGGAGGTGGTTATTCAATGTTACCGATTTTAAAAAAAGAAGTCGTGGAAAATAAGAAATGGATCAGTGAAAATGAGATGTTAGATTACTACGCTTTGAGTCAGTGTATGCCCGGCATAATTTCCATTAACACTTCTATATTTATTGGATTTAAATGTAACGGGATTCTAGGTGGTATTTTTAGCGCTCTTGGCGCTGTTGCCCCATCTATATTAATAATTCTGGCAATATGCCTCTTCATGCAAAACTTCATGGATTACGAAGTTGTTCAAACAGCATTTAAAGGTATACGCATCGTTGTCAGCGCTTTGATACTAAATGCTACATACTCATTATTTAAAATCGGTGTAATAGATATGACAACTTTAGGAATTTTCGTTGCCAGTTTATTTATACTGTTCTTGTTTGACATTTCTCCAATCTTAATTGTATTAATTGCCACCACAATCGGAGTAGTGCTATCAAGATAGAGGAATAAGTTAATATGTTGTTATTTGTCTTATTTTATGAGTTCTTATTGATCGGGCTCTTCTCAGTCGGAGGTGGTTTGGCCACACTGCCATATCTTTATAAATTGATAGATAAATATCATTGGTTTACTAACACAGAGCTCGTCGATATGATTGCCATATCCGAGAGCACTCCCGGCCCACTCGGTGTTAATATGGCAACTTTTGCAGGGTTTAATGCCGATGGAATATTGGGAGGAATAGTTGCTACTTTAGGATTGGTCAGTGCGGCGTTAATAGTAACTTTACCTGTTTCACTCTTTCTCGATAAATTTAAAAACAGCATTTTAGTCAAAAAAGCTTTCTATGGAATCAGGCCAGCTGTAGCAGCTTTAATACTGACATCAGCTTGGGAAATTATTGAAACTTCATTACTCCAAGTCGGCGGAGTATATAGCTTTAATTTTGCTGCTACCATTGTTTTCTTATTGTTTTTGCTATCGATCAGAAAATTCAATAGACATCCTATTTTTTATATTATCGCTGGTGCAATTATCGCTATGTTTGTTCCTTTGTAATTGCATTCAGATCATAAAATATTTCTATATATTTAGCTAAAGACTGGATACGGATATATGCACTCTTTAGGTAAATATGCTCTAACGGGTACAGTAAAAGTACCCGTTATCTCACCGGCAATCAGTTGGTGGGATAATTACTTTTGGCGGTGTTTCCGGAGTCGGTGTCGGTTCAGGAGTTGGCGATGGCTCAGGAGTTGGCGTATAGTCAGGTTCAGGTGTGTCCTCAGGTTCTGGCGTTTGAGGTATTACCTTCTTATAGACTTCGCCCATCACTAAAAGCTTTGGTACACCAAGCGATCTTGACTTTACTTCTAAGTCATATATGACAATGTAATAGCCTTCGTTATAATCGCTGACACTTATATTCATCTTTTTATAGTCTTCACTGAGATCGACATTTACATTATCGCTCTTATAAACAGTCGGTTCTTTTTCGATGTCATAACTTTCAAATAACGCATTGTTTATGATATCTATCTCTATGTTGTCGGTTATTTCAATTGTGCCCTTATTTATGACATGGTGTACATCATTGTGATTTGGTATCTCATGACCTTTTACTTTTAAACTAAAACCGTCTTTCTTGCTAAACTTTAAACCGTCTGGCAATTCATCGAGATTTAGTGAGCCATAAGTGAGATATAGCGTGTACACATCGCTCAGATCAGCGATATTGGCAATGATGTATTCATCGTTTTCAAACATTGATCCAACATGATAAAAAGTACTGCCATCTTTTTCCAGGGAAATACTAGTTTTATCAGGTGAACTTATATCGACGTTTGCTGATACATTGGTATAAGTGATCGGTTGTTTATCATCAGCTACTTCATTCAATATCGAGGTCACGCCGGATATAACTGTATCACTGATGGCTATGGATAGGCCTTCAGTACTTTCGCCTCTATCGATCAGGTCTCCTGTACTGTTTATCGCTGATCTTTTTATTGTGATCGCTGATCCGGCATCTCCTTTAAGCAAAGTTACAGTAGCGGTGATGTCGACATCTTCTACTGTTACACTTCCCGATGTGACATCAATGGTCTTGTCTACTTTCAGTTTGCCAGGACCTTTGATCACTAAACTTCTTCCATTGACCTTTAGATCAACGCTTACAGTCAGCTCAAAACCATTCAGTTCATAGACTTTATCTTCATCTAATACTGTTTCATCTTTGATCACTGTATTCTCACTTAATGATACTGTGCTTAGATCTTCTGCTTTGATAATGATTACAGATATGGCAAAAATCACTATGAGCGCTATAGCTTGCGTTATTACTCTTTTAAGCATATGGTATTCTCCCTTCTATATGCTTTATATATCTAAGCTATTTATAATGATTTTAATAAATAAGTTAGATGGCGATGATACAAATAAAGCTTCTTTATATTTAGCCTCCTTTCCACATAACTTTATTTATATCTTTAGATAAGTGATCGTAAGATACTTCAAGCATATCATACCGATCTTGACCTATACCAGCATATTTGAGGGAATCAGAACCTAAGATATATAAAAGCACAGATTTTAATACCTGTGCTTTTATCAAATAAAGCGTTTAGAAACAGTTATCGATATCTCTGTAAGTTATCAGCTCGATATCGTTGTCTTTAATATACTTGATTATTTCCGGATCAGTAGCCATTGAAACATCATTTATGCGCTGAACAGTGAGTGATGTCAAAGACAAGAGATCTTTATCCAAATAACCGCAATGGCCGACAAAGAAGGAGATCTTTTCTTCGCTTAAGTTCGGAAGAACTTTGTTTAAGATGTAGTCCTTATAGTTCATATTTAACTGCTCTTCAAAACTGCTTGGTTCATAATCGCCAAAGTAGGCAAGATCGATATACTTATCATCAAAGTAAAGAGCTGATGATCTGTTTTCAATGCCGTATTTGAGTGCGATCTCTTTAGCGGCGTTTTCGGTGTTTGGCGTAATGACCGAATGACCGTTTATATATTCCGGTTTTCTTCCGACTAGCTCAATGAAACGTTTTACTTGGTTTTCGGTCTCAAGCAACACCTCATCATAATCAAACGGATCGTTTTCAAAGATATAGAGATATCTGTCAGTCTTATAGACCGGGTTCTCTTTTAAGACCCTTCTTGACGATTTAAAATTACCGTTCTCGTCGACAAGATGGGGAATGAGACTTGGATCAGTTACCGGCTTTCCGGCCACAAGATTGATGTCGATGCCAAGGCAGACATCGAGATCTTTTACTCTTTCAGCAGCATATGCTGAAGATGGCATGTTGGTAAAAAGGCCGGTATTCCCTATTATGCCGTTTTTTATCGCGTGGATCGCACCGTCGGTAGTTCCAAACGTAAAACCAAAATCATCACTTTGCACTAATAATTTTTTCATTATGCCATTTCCTTTCCATCATCTACTTCACAACCAAAAAGCAAAGCCAGTACAAACGGAATCACAAATGCGATAGCACAAGCGATAACTCCGTTTACAAAGTTCATCGGATCACCACCGGCATATGCCAAGACGCCCATGTAGCCGCTTGGTGCCAATACATAACAATTTACATTCATGATACCGATATAAAAGCCGGCTGCAAATCCTCCAAGCATTGAATACAAGATGTTCTTCTTGTTTCTTAACATGATACCAAAGATCGTCGGTTCACTGATACCACCGATTCCCTCAGTTGCGATACAGTTTAAAGCCAAAGCTTTATGTTCAGGTTTCTTTGACTTGATCAATAGCGCAAAACATAAAGCTGTCAGTTGGTAATCCATGAAATACGATCCGGCAAAGACACAACTGTCAAAACCTTTTAAGGCGTAATCAACTGTTGCAGCTGAGTTTAGGGCATGGTGCATACCGGTAACGATAAGTAACGGGAACAAAGCGCCGACAAGTCCGGTAGCGATCGGACCGATAACATCCTTGAGCCACAAGATGAGCGAGGAGATAAGATCACCACAAATGGTTCCGATCGGACCTAAAACACAAAGGGCCAGTGGCAACATTACCAGCATCGTACACAACGGATAAAGAAGCGATCTGATCACTGTCGGGAATAACTTCTTGAAAAACTTTTCGACCTTTGACAAGACATAAGTTATAAGAAGACTCGGCAAGAACTGGTTGGCATATGATGTCGCAACGACCGGAATGCCATAGACCGTAAATTGCTGTCCGGCATCGACCATGTCGATCAGGGTCGGTGATAATAAAAGACATGCTAGGATAAGAGCCATCGGAATGTTGGCATCAAACCTTTTGGCAGCACTGTAAGCAACGAATACCGGGAAGAACCTGAAGCAAGTATCACCGAGCATTCCCAAAACTACCAGCAGATCATTGTCAGATGGAAGCAGATTGAACGTCTGCGGACCGATCAGGGCTACTATGAGTTTTATAAGACCACCCACGGTGAAGACGACAAGTACCGGTGTGATACAAGCCGTGATCGTAAGTACTAAATCGTTGAACAGATTCTTTATTGAAAACTTCTTTTTGATACTCTTGTCTTCTTCGATCTCCTCGTCGATCGCTGCCTGTTTTTCGATGCCGCCGACTTTGCATGCGGCGTTGTAGAGGTTTTCAACCTCCTGACCAACGATCATCTGCAATTGCTCACCTACCCATTGAGCACCAACAATACCGGGAACTTTTTTAAGTTCACTGTCATTGACGAGCGATCTGTCCTTTATGTTTACCCTTAAACGCGTAAGACAGTGACCAAAGAACGTGATATTATCTTTTCCACCGATCAAATCAAGTATTTTTCTGGCGGTGTCTTCATAATTTTTTGCCATATTACCTCCCTATTTCAGTTGTGGCCAATAACCTTTGTTCGCTTCGATATATTCATCCAATAGATCTTTAGCGACTTTTGCACTCGGAACACATCTGTTCATCGTGAATGCCTGCCATAATTTGTGATACGATCCTTCGATCCAAGCTTCGCTTACAAGTTTTTCGCAAGCATTTTGTTGTTCCATAAGTCCTTTTTGGAAAGTTGGGATCTCTCCGATAGATAGTCTTTCATAGCGATCTTTACTTACAAGACAGGGGATCTCGACCATCGCATCATCAGCGAAATTTGAGATCGCTCCTTCGTTTTTGACGATGAGGATCATCCTTTCATAAGTTCCATGCGACAGCGCATAGGCAAGGTCGATGATAAAGGTCGCATGATTGCCCGTAACCAAGTCAAAGCCCTTAGTAGTGCCGTTTTTAGTTATCGTCTCACAGATCGAAAATACCATTTTTTCTCGACCATCCATGACTTCATTAGCTCTGGTATAGTCGGGATTAGAGTGGGCTACTTCATAATCCGGATAGAGATAATACTTCAAATAGGTATTTGGGATCGTCGTCGGATCAACAGCCATGACATCTTTAGCTTTATAATAAGTTTTATACCAAGAATCATCGGTATCTTTACCCATCTTGTCGGGCGCGATAAAGCCGTTTTGCAAGACATACTCTCTGGCTTTATCGGTAATATCGTTGTCATCTTTACCACGAATATCCGTCCACCAGCCAAAATGATTGAGCCCAAAATAGCGAACGGTCATCTCTTTGCGATCAGCGACACCGATCGAAGCCGCCATTGCACTTTCAAGTCCGATAGGTTGATCACAGATGTTGATGATCCGTGAATCAGGACGAAGCTTGCTGACGGCTTGAGCAACGATCGCCGCCGGATTTGAGTAGTTGAGCATCCAGGCATTTGGCGAGTATTTCTCCATGTAGTCTAAATTATCAAGTACACCCTGGATCGACCTCATGGCAAAGGCAATACCGCCCGGACCGCAAGTCTCCTGTCCGACACAGCCGTGTTTTAAAGCGATCTTTTCATCTTTTTCCCGCATCTTCAGACCGCCGACACGAATATGAGCCAAACAGAAATCGACATCTGTGTAAGCGATCTTCGGATCAGTTGTGGCGATGAATTCAATGCTCGGATCGATCTCATGACAAAGGATCTTGCATGCTGAGGCGATCTTGTTTTGTCTTTCCTCATCGATATCATAAAGTTTGATCGACCTGATCGGAAAACGATCAAGTTCACTGAGAAGAGTGCATATCACTTCCGGGGTATAGGTACTCCCTCCTCCTGCGATTACGACTGAAAATTTTTTATCCATTACAACCTCCTCCTTCATCTTCAAGTCTTAAAATAATAATTTTTCGATTTTTACCTCCTTTCACTGGTGATCTTTTTTGCGCGCTTATCAGATCTCATTCTTCTATTTGTTCACGATTACAAAGTCTTATCAGGTGCAGCATCAGATATAACATCTCATCTTCACAAAGATCGCGCTGCAGATTCTGACAGAAGTAATCCTTGATTTCTCTTACGCATGAATAAACTTGAGGATAGTCGGCAACGATGTTTCTGTAGATCTTTGCATTATCCTTGCTCGACTTGACATTCCTGTTTCGGGAAAAGAGATAATAGATATGATTTATAAAACGAGAGTAGTTATAACTGTCTTTGTCGATATCGATCTTCAAGCTTTCCTCGACAAGCCTTGTGATATCTTCGATAGTATCTTTATTGACCGGATGCTTCTTGTTTTGAGGATCGATGGTTTCGGCATTGATTATGTGCAAAGCAATACATGTCGCCTCGCCTTCAGGCAATCTTACACCAAGCCGCTCTTGAATAATGTCAAGAGCCTTCTTACCGATAGCTATCTCCGGACCATATAATAATTTGATATTGTTGATTATCGGGAGTTTTATTTTAATTCCCTCGTTTTGTCTTTGGATCGCAAAATTGATATGGTCTGCCAAAGCAAAGACGACATTCATATTGGTGAGATTATCTAAATTGCACTTGGCGATCTCGATGATGTCGTTAGCGATCTCTAAGACGTCAGGTGAAATATTGTTTAGCAGATCCTTATATTTATCATTGACTTCGTAATAGGCGTTCTCCACATCTTTTATATCGAGTTCATACGGTGTCTTTTTAAACCCTATGCCCTTGCCGAAAGCAACTATCGTCCTGCCCTTTTCATCTACACACAATGCACAGTTATTGTTGATCTTCTTGATTACTTTCATGGTCTTCTCCTATAAAACAGCAATGACTTCAGTATCAAGATCTACTCCAAGACAATTATTGATCCTTATCTCTTCCGATTTTTTATTCGTAACGATGAGAATAACTGTCATATCGATATTGTTTTTTGACATGAACTCACGATCGATCTTTAAAATAGGGTCTTTGTTTTTGATCTGATCGCCCTTCTTTACAAGAACGGTCAAGCCACAGCCATTGAGATTTACCGTATCAAGGCCCACATGAAGAAGTACTTCAGTACCATCATCCATGCTGATGCCAAAGGCGTGTTTGCTTTTTGCGATCACACACACTTTACCCTTGCATGGCGAAAAAACGGTGTCACCATCAAATTCAAAAGCCAGTCCGTCACCTAACATTCGTTTTGAGAAGACATTGTCTTTGACCATGTCAAGCGGCACCGCCACTCCATTTACCGGGGCATACAATTTTGTTTCTCTTTTAAACAGTTTTCTTAAGTTCATATTGCTACCTCAAAATAAAAACTCTCTGACACATCACAAAACCATTCAGGTGATGCCTCAAAGGGTTTGTTTGAGTAACAATCCTATATCTGTCTTAAATATAACCAATATTGAAACCGCTGTCAATCACAAATTTTACAGGAAAAAATAGCTGCTGATTCAAAACTTGATGACAAACATCATTTAATGAAGCTATTGCTTCTTTGCGTCTGATTATAAATTCAGTATTTCTGAATAGCTTACAAGTTTTACATTTCCCATCTTTTTTGCTTCGTCTATACAACCCTTAGTGAAGCCGGTCTTTGCAAAGAGATAGAAATATTTGTTTTTATAAGGGAATAATTCACTGCGACTGATAAGAGTTTTTAAAACATTGAGATCAACCTTTTCGTTTGTCCATTTACACTCCGTGAAAAGAGCTTCATTGCTGTTTGAAGCGACGATGTCTATCTCCTCTTGCACTCTGGTTTTGTGGTTTGTTCCCCACCAGCGTCCAAGATCATCGAACTTTACTTTGCATTTGTTTTCAAGGAGCTGTTTCCAAAGATATTGTCGGCATATCTCTTCAAAAACACCACCCATATAAGATGATATTTCCGGAGCAATGCGCTCATAGGCAAGATCAGCAGTTCCTCTTGAAATGATCGATATGTTTTTCGGTATGAATCGATACCAAAAACGAAACATATTATCCTCGATGGAATAGATCGTTTTACGGCTCGTCTTTTCGCCATAAGGTAATAATAATTTTCAAGCAATTACTTACCGTGATTTAAATAAATCGATAGATCAATCTTTTATTGATGTAATAGAAAAAGCCCTATCAAAAGTTTGTAACTATTATTATTTAGAACCTTTCCCGGATGATTTTAAACTTAAATTCACCATTCACATATTTAATATGTACAAAAGATTGCAGTATAACTGCACAGTACTAAGCCCACTCGCTGATGATATTAAAAATAGTTACCCCTTTATCTTTGACGTATCGCTCCTTTTCTCTAATGAATTTTCTAAAGTGATCGACTTAGAAATTAGTCAAAGTGAAATTGCGTTTATAGCTTATCACTTTGGTGCTTATTTTGAAAATGCAAAAAACAATCTAATAAATTGCGCTGCATTTTTGTTTCAAATATTTATTATGATATAGAGATGATCCAAACCGAAAAAATAACCGGTTATTTTAAAGATGAAGTTGATTTAGTACAACATTGCACTTTCAAGCAAACATCAAATCCCTATATATCTTCGTTGAATTTAGATTTTATAATAAGCACTTCTCCGTTAAATGTTATTACAAAAACCCCAGTATATATAGTTCACCCAATTATAACCGATAGGGATATCGATTACTTAAAATCGAAAATCCAAAAACTTTTTAACCAAAAGCGAAAAAATCTTATCAGACAGCATCTATACAAATTTGTCGATCACAGTTTATTTAAAAAGAACTTCTATGAAGATAGTTATATCTCGATGATTAAAGATTTATGCTATGAGGTGCAGCTTAAAGGCTATATAGATGATAATTTTATGCCTGACGTTATTAAGAGAGAAGAATTATATTCGACCTCTTTTGATAATATCGTTGCCATCCCTCATACACTAAGTGTCAATGCTAAGAAATCCTTCTTTTCTATCGTTTTAAACGACAAGAAGATCGCTTGGGGCGACACATATGTTAATATAATCATTCTTGTTGGAATCAACGATAATGATCTTTCGTCCTTTAGACTAATATTTGATTGGTTGGTAAATATATTGACTGACAGGAGTCATTACTCACTGCTGTTGAAAAGTAAAGACTATGACGATTTTATAAATAACTTGTTCTGCAATATGTAATTTTACTAATGTTGTCTTTAATCAAATATTGAATGCCTTAACTTAAAAAAGAGCATCAGAATCAATCGCTCTAATGCTCAATAAATGTGTTCTTGAAAAGTCTGATAATGAAGATCAGTCTATCTTACACTTTATAAATTCAGGATTTACAAGTTTTGCTCGATCTTCGATATCGCAGGCCTTAATGCCGTTTTTGTATGTCGCTATACATCTTTTAGCGGCATCTACAATGATAAAATCGGCTTTTTTACCACTCTTGATAGAGCCGATCACAGAGTCCACTTTAAGAAACTTTGCGGCATTTAAAGATGCCATTTTAACAGCTTCATAAATTGGAACATTCAATTCATCGATCAAGTTAAAGACATCGTCAAGTAAGAGCTTCCCACTTCCATAGATCGTTCCATCATCTAAAGTTATCTTTCCGTTTTCATTTAAAGTTTCCACCGTATTACCTATCATATATCTGCCGCTTGGCATGCCGGTCAAACTGTCACTGTCTGTCATCATCAACAGCTTATCTGTTCCCTTCATCCTAATCAAGACCTCGATCATTTGTGGACAAACATGGATAAAATCACAATTTATCTCATTGTAGACGTCTTCATTTAAAAGAGCAGCACCGATAACGCCGACTTCTCTGTGATGGATGCTTCGCATGGCGTTAAATGTATGCGTAGTGACCTCACAACCACTTTCTATTGCATGTATGGCTGTATCATAATCAGCATCGGTATGGGCTATGCCAACATGGATACCCTCGGCACGTAAATATTTTATGACTTCATCGGCATTTTCAAGCTCTGGTGCCATGGCAAGTACCAAAAGATCACCCTGAGAAAGATCGATAAATTCATTTGCACGTTTAAGGCTTGGCGTTTCAAAGTACTTAATTGGCGTACCACCATTGTGTTTGGGATTGTAGAATGGTCCCTCCATATAGATGCCTAAGATCGTGCTGCCGCTTGTCTGTTTTTGCTTAGCTTCGTGAATAGCCTTAATATTGTCATCTAAATAAGGTGAAGATATGCAAGACGGGACAAACGATGTAACACCGGCCCAAAGCATAGCATCAGCCATGTGTAAGACCTGTTTGTAATCGTCAGTCTTTGAGGCATTCCAACCCATAAATCCGTGCAGATGCGGATCGATAAGACCTGGCATTATGGTCAGATCAGTGTACTCATCTATCGCTACACCAAGCGGTTCTTTTGAAATATTGACTATGATGTCTTCGTCGATATTGAGCCAGCCATCATAAACTTCATCTTCCAAAATTATTTTTTTGCTGCGCAGACTTTTCATTCATTCACCTACTACAAAATACCTATAACACTTCCACAAATGGCAATGACGATAAGCCCTAAGATCAACCAATTAGCTTTGACATTCTTTCGGAGCAAATAGATCACCAAAAGTGACAACATCAGCGGCAAGAAACCGGGCATGATCATATCGAAAGCACTTTGTAACTCAAAAGGTACGCCACCAATATCAAATGATAACGGTGTTGTAAGCTTTACATTTGAAGCAACCATTGCCCCGATCATGATAAGACCGATGATGCTGGCAGCCTTTGAGACAAGAGTTATGATACCGCCTTGATCCATCTTTTTGACAAGCTTGATCCCGGCACTGTAAGAAGTTATCTCCAAGTACCATCTGGCAATAAAGCTCGGTACGTTTATGATGAGCACAAAAATAATAGCTCCGAGAATCGAACCCTGATTTGCTAAAGATATACCAATACCGGATGCTAAAGTCCTAAGCACTACCCAGAAGATCGCATCACCGATTCCGGCTGTCGGACCTAAAAGTGCCGTCTTTACCGAGTTGACCGAAGCGGCATCAAAATCCTTGTTTAAAGAGACTTCCTTTTCCATGGCAGCAGCGATACCGAGATTGAACGTCGCTACGTTTGGACAGGTGTTAAAGAATTGGGTGTGTCTTGCTAAAGCGGCTTTCAGACCTTCAGGATCATCTTTATAGTAGTATTCAAGCATCGGGATAATGGCAAAACCAAAACCTAGTCCTTGAAGTCTTACCGGATTGAAACAGGATTCCAAAAAATTGGAACGCCAGTACATCTTTTTAAGAGCTGCTACTTCTTCCTTTGGATAACCAACTAAGTTTTTATTCATGAAAAGAAATCCTCCTCTTTACTTTTATTTTTTTCAATCATAGCCTGAAGATCCATATCGCGGTACAGTTCAACACCGGCAATGATAAACGCAATGATCGCTACGGCTGTCGTAGAAATGTTGAAGAAAATAACTAGGGCAAAACCCAAAAGATAATATAGGAACGAGCCCTTCTTTCCAAGCAACATCACCGACATGATACCAAGACCTACAGCAGGTAAAAGTCCACCGGCAACCGTCATACCATCGATGATCGGATCAGGTATCGTATTTAAAATCAGATCGATATACTCTGTCCCGAAAGCTATACAAAGGAATACCAAGATAGCTTGAAATGATTGAACTAAAGCCGATACCCAGATTATCGATCGATCATAAGCCTTTACATTCCCGGTCTCGACGTATTTATCAAACATCGGCAAGAAACTGGCTGTAATTATCTTCCTGAGTTCGTTTGTAAAGACTCCTAAAGTACCGATCGGAACAGCCAAAGCTAAAGCAACCTCGACATTAGAATTTGTCAATATAACAAAAGCGGCAGCAATAGTTCCACCTAATGCGGCATTTGCCGGCATCGTTGAACCAATACTGGCAACGCCCAAAAAGACAAGCTCAACAGATGCGCCGACTTGTATACCGACTTCTAAATTACCTAATACCAAACCGACTAAAGGACCCAATACGATCGGTCTGTTTATCATCGGGTTAGCACACCAAGCAAGAGACAACAGGTCACATACATAATAAACAAGTGCAACCAGTAATCCTTCCAACAACATATAATCTACCTCCTTTACTTAAAAATTCTTTAAACTGCTACTTACTTTTCTTTTGTTTTCATTAGGGACGAGCTGGAAATTGAATTCAAGAGGCAACTCGCAGATCTCTCTTAAGACATCGAGATCTTCCGGATCCAAAAAGACACTTTTATCAAATTTGATCTTTTTGTTTTCAGGGATATCTTTATTGCCGTAGTAGTTGCCGATATTGATCTCTTCGATCAGCTCGATATTGTTTTTGGCTATAGTCAAAGCGTCCCTGGGATTATTGACAATAACCAGAGAATCTAAAGAAGAGAAACGAGGGTCGCTTATCAGTTTCAGTGCATCATCGATACTCTTTATAGCTATCTTAATGCCATAAGGTACAGCCATTTTTAAAGCGATGACCTGCAGTTCATCCTCAACCACTTTGTCATTAGCAACTATTATCGAATTGACCATTAGTGTCTTTATCCACGTCGTAGCTATTTGTCCATGGATCAATCTGTCATCTATCCTCAAAAGTTTTATCATCTAATCCTCCCTCTACTTTATTGTATTGAAACGGCGCCGATCGATGCTCACCTCCCTTTCTTTTTCACCGTTTCATGTTTACTCCCAAAAATCATTGATATCGCTCATCTTTTTGAGCTCTTCGCTATCAAGAAGCGAGATGTTTTGCTTTGCCGTTTCGATAATGGACAGTAACCTTTCCTTTGTCAAAATATCATCGTTTATCATCACAAGTTCCAAAACGAGTGCCAGGTTGAAACCCGAGATCATGATAACGTTATCCTTTTTGCAAAACCGCATGAGCTGGTTATAGACGCTGCCATGTTTTATATCAGTCAAGATGAGATACACACACTCAACAGATGTCTCCGTTATCCTTTCGACTTCCTTTTCGATGTTCCAAGGTGTTTTGTATTCACTGAGATCAAAATGTTTGATCTTTTCGGTTTTGCCGGTAATCATATCTATAGCTGACACGACCCCTTTTGCAAGGTAGCCGTGCGTAGCGATAATAATCTTCAAATCCATATACGACCTCGCTTTCAACTATATACATAGAAAAAAACGTGCCAACTTTATGATAAGCACGTTTTTAGCTTTTGTTTTCAAGCAAAAATAATTTTAAAATTTTAAAAAAACTTTATTTTCGACACATTCTTCGACACATCAGATGATGTCTGAAACGTAATCATATATGTAAGCTATCTCGCTTAAAGGCACCGATACGCAATAATGATCTTCCAATTTCTTAAAACAATGTTTTGCAAGTTCAATAAAATCCTTGTGGGCTTTTACAAAACCTTCGATATCGTCGTATTCCGTTATGTATCGGTTTGTGACCAATCTTTCTATCAGACAACTTATGTGAACATAGAGACCGGTAACGATATTGCTCGGAAAGGTTTTATTAAGGCCGATTTCCAGATTTTTGACGATGTCTTCAACAAAAGCGATTATCTTTTGCGGATTGATGATCGTGAGATAGTTGATCAGGTTTTGCAAAGAGAAGTTTTTTAAGATATTCCTTTTAAATTGTTCTATCTCATCTTCGCTTAAAAGGCCACGCATTACCTTAACTATCTTATCAAGATTACTGTCGTTTATGAGCTCTTCGATCGATATGAATTCATAGCCTTCTATGTTTGGATCTAGTGTTCCGACGATGAATTGGATATCATAAGTCTCAAAGATATTTGAATAGGAAAGCTCGCTGAATCCCTCCTCGATAAAATCGCATTCGATCTCATGGGGAAGGCTGTCCTTTAAAAGATGTGATATCTTCTCAGCTGTTGAGATCCCGGTCGCACAAACAGTCAAGATCGCTTTGCGTTTTTCTTTGTTTTTCTTAAGAACGATATCGGGGTGAAAGTCGATCGTTTGGATATCAGCAGCTATCTTTTCTAAGGAATACTCATTTTTAATACACTGCGCTACAAATATCGCCAGTTTAAAATTGATGTTATTTATTATCAACATACTGATATCACGTGTATTTTGCATGAAGGCATTTATCTTTTCTAATGATCCCGTGTCGACAAGGATTATCAGATTGTTTATGCTTCTGCGAGTCCTTATAAAATCGTCGATCTGTGAGGCGATGTAGATCATACTGACGTCAATAGGCATATCGATCGCTTCAAATAAGTCTTTCTCCATCATCTGATTTATCGAAGAGGCCATCGACGATGCCGTCGAATAGCCGTGTGATATGATAATGCCTACGGTCGGATCGTTGTGGTCGTGCAAGACCAGTTCTTTTAAACAGATCGTGATATTCAACAAAAACAGGTTCTTTGATTTGATATTGAAATAGTTTAACAAACGCTCATAAAGAGCTCTTATCAAATGCGATATATCGCTGCTTGAAGCCAAAAACAGATCAACTAATCTGCCTATCGTCTTTGGCTCTTCCAGCTCTAACTTCTCTTCAAGATTATCTCCGGTCTTAAAGTCGTTTATCAGTTTAGACAGGTTTAGCATGGCGTCATTGGTCATGATAGTGTTGTCTTTATTAAACTCTTCAAAGAATACCCGCAAAATACTAAGACACAAGACATCGCTGTTGCTCGTCTCTTTTTTGAAATTTAGTTCATCAAGATAAGCACTGAATCGCTTTTTGACTTTAGCGAATATCTTCTGTTCGCTGCCGACATATTTCTCATAGATCTTGATCATGTCTCTGCTAAAACAATAGCTGGGGCTGCTTTCTTGCAAAAAGTCGTAAAAGCTTTCAAAAGACAAGATGTCCTTATCGACAAACTTGTCAAACAGACCCTCACTCAAACATCTCTGCGCCAATTCCTGAGGCAGTGAATTTGAATCGATCAGAACATAATCATTGTCGATATTCTTGAAATATGAATCGGCGATGCAGGTCTTGATGGTGTTGTAGAGCTGACCGATATTTTCCGGATAGTCGATATAGGAGAGTATATCGAAGACCCGACGCTCGATATAGATCTTCTTGTTGATATTTCTCGCTTCTTTTTTGAAAAAATAGGAGATCAATTCTATCTTTTCGTACTTTGTCCTTTTTGAAAGAGGCGGCAAATTGACGATGAAAGGTATCCTTCTGAGCAACGTCTTAATGATCGTCTTTTTGGGGTCTTCTGTCGTCGCAAATATCATTCGCACTGAAGCTTTATAGATCTTTTCGTTATCGCCGACCATGTGATATGTACCCTGATCCATGAATTGGAAAAGTTTTTCCTGACACTCATTGGCAAGACAGTGTATCTCATCCAAAAACAAGACACCGCCATCGGCGATACTCAAAAGACCGCGATTGTCTTTATCGGCACCGGTATAAGCTCCTTTTTTATTGCCGAAAAGATTAGTCAAAAACAGTTCCGGATTATTGGCGTATTCCGAACAATTGACAGCGACAAACTTTGCGTCCTCACATATTACCTTTTCCACTACACTGAATTGATACATCAGTTTAGCAATCAAACTTTTCCCAACGCCCGTCTGCCCAAGTAAAAGCACCGGAAGTCCGGATGGCGGATAGAGCATGGCTGATTTGCAACTGTGTACGATCTCTGCAAGTGATGAATTGTGACCAATCAGTTCTTTAAACGGATCTTCTTTTTTCGCATTTTCGATCGCAAGCTTAAATAATTTTAAATCATCAAATAAATCGTTTTCCAAGATCTTAGCGAGTTCTTGTGTTTTCGAAAAGAAGTATACCGGCTTTGACTTGACCTTTATCAGTTTTCCTTCACTGTAAAGATCATTTAAATATTGACTGACAACATTTCTGCTCAACTTTAATCTCTTGGCAATAAAAGCGGCAGTATAAAGATCGGGGTCATCCCATCTTATCATTTGGCCGTTATCCTCAAGATATTTTGTGATCATCTCTTTTGTCTTAATCGTCATATCTTCTTCCTTTCAAAACTGTTGGGTATACGCATCTCTTCCCGATATTTTGTGACCGTTCTCCTTTTTATTTCTATTCCCGCTCTATTAAGTTTTATCATGATATCGCCATCGCTTAGCGGCTGTTTTTCGCTTCTTATAAGATCGCTTATCCTCTGTTTGAGGTCATCTTTAGAAATGCCGCTTATCCTTTTACTCAAAAGCGAAGACAGTTTAAATAGTTCACCGTCATATACATAAGTCTTATCTTTAAGTATACGTGATATCGTTGATATGTGAAGATCTGCTGATTTGGCAAGATCGTCAAGCATCAGTACCGACTTTGGTTCTTGATACAGCAAATGACGTTTTTGTCTTAAGACCAACTCATTTGCGACTTTCAATAAACTCTTTTCTCTGTTGTTGATGTATCTTAAAAGATCTTTGGCTTCATTTTCATAGTTTCTGATGACTCTCTTATCGCTTCGGTTCACAGATCGCATATCAAATTTATTAAACTTCAAAGAAAAATATCTTATCGATCTTACCTGCAAATCGTCTCCGTCTTTAACCAGTAAAAGATCGGGAAAAACTACCGTCTGTCTTTCACTGGCAAATTCCGCTTTCGGTCTGGGATTTAATTTTTTAAGATCGCTTATACATTCTGTTATGTCGTCTTGACACATGCCCGTTTCTTTTACGATCTTCTTTAGATCGTTTTTAGCGATATCCGTCAGATGATCTTCAATCAGTCTTTTTAGGGCTTTATTATTAGGAAAGACCTTTTCACATTGACACAATAAGCATTCTTTAAGGTTGAGTGATGCTATGCCATATGGTTCACAATTCCTGATCTTGCATCTTATCGCTTCGATCTTACTCTTGGCAATCTTTGCGGCTTTTGCCAATTCATTTATTCTTTTCAAAAGGTAACCTGAAGAATCACAATTTGCCAGTATCAGTTCCACGATCTTCGCATCTTCATTTCGGATATCCAACTGCTCCCAAAGATGCTGGAAGAGATCTTTTTTCACAGGTATATTTTCAATATTTTTGGCCTTAGGATAATCGAACTCGATCTCTACTGCCGGATTGTCGATCAAACTGTTTTCTACTTCACGCAAAAGCTCTGAAGAGCTCATCTGCATTATGCGCAAGGAGTTATTCAGATCGGTATTCAACC